>DATAQF010000138.1:0-14665 GCA_036264795.1 Candidatus Limnocylindrales bacterium
CGCGATCGTTCACGAGCGTGAGATCGAGGCCGTACCGCTCGGCGATCGCCGGCCAGTACCCGACCGAGGCGCCGCCCATCGGATCCACCCCGATCCGCAGCCCCGACGCTCGGATCGCCTCCATGTCGATCACCGACCCGACGTCCGCCACGTAGGTCGCGGTGAAGTCGTGCGGATGGGCCGCGGCGCGGGCGCGCTCGTCCGGGACGCGCCTGATCCCGGCGACGCCCTCCCGTCCGTGCCCTTCAAGGAGACGATTGGCCTCGTCCTGGATCCAGCTCGTGACGTCCGTGTCGGCCGGGCCGCCGTTGGGCGGGTTGTACTTGAAGCCGCCGTCGTCCGGAGGGTTGTGCGACGGGGTCACGACGATCCCGTCCGCCAGACCGGTCCCCGGACCCGTCGTGCTCCTGCCCCGATTCGCGACGACGATCGCATGGGAGACGGCCGGCGTCGGCGTGAAGCCGTCGCGCGAGTCGACGCGAACGTCGACCCCGTGAGCCGCGAGAACCTCGAGCGCGGTCATCGTCGCGGGCTCCGACAGCGCATGCGTGTCGCGGCCGATGTACAGCGGTCCGTCGTAGCCCTTCGACGCTCGGTAGCGGCAGATCGCCTCGGTGATCGCGAGGATGTGCGCCTCGTTGAAGGCGCCACGCAACGAGGATCCGCGATGGCCGGAGGTGCCGAACGCGACCCGTTGCGTCGGGTCGGACGGGTCGGGAACGATGTCATGGTAGGCGCGAAGCAGCGCGTCGACGTCGACGAGCGTCGCTGGGTCGGCGGGCTGGCCGGCTCGATCGCTGGTCGGCATGAGGTCACCTCGCCGGGGAATGGATGGGCGTCGAGCGTAGCGGTTTCAGCCGTCCTCGGGGGCGATCCGGGACGTCGAAGCCGGTCGATCACGCGTAGGGCGGCCCCACGCCGCACCCGCGGCTCGGCGCGGTCGCGGATCGGCGATGATCGCGGGCGGAGGGACGTGATGCCGGTCTTCCCCGCTGATGCCACCGATCTGACCCGGCTGCTCGTCGTCGGCGACCTCGCGAGTTCGGTCGCGTGGTATCGAGATGTCCTCGGCGCTGAGCTGGTCGGCGAATACGGTGGGACGTCGGCGGTGTTCCGTTTCGTCGGCTGCTGGTTGCTGCTCGTGACCGGCGGCGAGCCGACGGCCGACAAGCCGACCGTGACGATGTCGCCTCCGCCTGACCCGGATCGGTCGAGCGCCGAGCTCATCATCGCGGTTCCCGACTGCCGCGCCGCCCACGCTGAGCTGACGACCCGCGGAGCGGTCTTCCTCGCCGATCCGCACGAGTATCCGTGGGAGGTCCGAGCGTTCTTCCGGGACCCGGACGGGCACCTTTTCGAGATCAGCCAGCGCAAGGCCGAGGCGGCACCGCCAGGCGGCTGACTCGGGCGATGATCCGGCTCGACTCAGGTCGGAGGCACCTCCGACCGAGGCGCGGTCCGACGATCGACCCAGTCGGCGACGACCAGGCAGACCGCCAGCCAGGCCGTGCCGAGCATCAGGCCGCCCAGCACGTCCGTCGGCCAGTGCTGGCCGGACGCGATCCGGGCCAGCCCGACGGCCGCCACGAACGAGACGCCCACGATCACGGCCACGACCCGCAGGACGACGGACCGATGCCGCCATCCGATCGCCGCGACGACCAGGCCGGCGATCAGGACCGCCCGAACCGTATGGCCGCTCGGATAGCTCGCCGCGGTCACGAAGGCCTCGATCTCCGTGCTCGCGGGCGGCCGCGGCCGGTCCACGATCAGCTTGGCCGCCGTCGCGGGTATCTCGCCGCAGAGCGCGACGACGCACGCGACCGCGAGGCCCGGACGGTGCAGCACCAGGAAGCCGACCAGGCCGAGGACCACGACGATCCCACCGAACACCGGCAGGGTCCCGATCGTGTCGAAGAGGTCGGTGGCCGGCGGCGGATACCACGCCATGACGGCAGGCGGCAGCGTGACGTCGATCGTCAGCGGGCCGTTCACGCGGACGACAAGCCCGAGGAGCGCGACCCCGACGACGAGGACGGCAACGAGCGCGCCGGCCACGCGAACGTCGATCCCGGTCGAGGCCTGCGTCACCTGATTGGGCGGATCGGTTCGAGGGCGGGTCATGTTCGCGGCATCGTGTCACGCCTGGCGGCATCAACGCGGCGCGGCCACGACAGGGGCCTCAGCGCGCACGGCGCGCCGACCCGGAGGCATGACGACGGCGGCCCGCCGGAGCGGACCGCCGTCGCAGGTGCTAGAGCGCGGGGCTGCTCGTCGGGCCCGTCGTCGACGGAGCCGTGGTGCTGCCCGATCCGCCCGAGCCGGAACCCATGTTCGGGCAGTTCCCGGAATGGGTCCTCGGGGCGGCGGCGCCGCCTGTGCCGCCACTGGCGCCGGTCGACGGCTGCGTCGTTGCGGCCGGAGCCGGCGACGCCGACGGGTCGGCCGCCAGGACGACGGCCGTGCCGCCGACCGCCAGGAGGCCGACGACGAGGGCAGCCGCTGCGATCGTGCGGCGGATGCCGCCGAGCGCCGAGCGCTCGTCGTCCGGCTCCGACGGCAACGGATCGACCGGCGGTGGCTGTGCCGGCTCCCAGGCCGGCTGGTCGTACCAATCCATGATGGATCTCCTGTTGAAGGGCCTGGTCAGATCGGTCATCGCTGTCGCATCGACACCTCCGAGCTGCGGATCGATACCGCGGCTGGCGCCACGGGAAGCTCGATGGGCCGGAGCGACGCGCCGCCCCCGCGACGTTCGATCGGCCGGACGAGAACGCCGATGACCCGAGCCGGCCCCCACCGGCCCGGGATCGGGCGCCCGTCCCTCAGGCTCACGGGAAGCGATTGAACCAGTGGGCGGCGAGGCCGGCCCCGGCGACGACCAGCAGGAGGCCGGCCGCGGCGAACCACTGCGTGACTTCCTGCTGCTCGTTCGTGTAGCCGATCCGCGACCCGAGGCTCTGGTAGATCTGGGCGAGGTCCTGGGCCGTCGGGGCCTGGAAGAAGCGCCCGCCGGTCGTCTCGGCGATCGCCGCCAGGGTGTCGGTGTCGGGCGGCACGTTGAGGACGTGCATCTGCCCCTGGTCGTCCTGGACCTGGACGACGCCGTCGGGCGTGCCGAGGGCGATCGTGTAGATCGGCACCCCGAGCGCCGCCGCCTGCTCGGCAGCCGGCACCGGCTCGAGGGCGCCCGTCGACTGCTTTCCGTCGGAGAGCAGGACCATCGCGACGACCGGCTTCTGGGCCGAGCCGGGTGCGGCCGAGCCCGAGGGCGCCGGCGCCGCGGATGACGACGGGCTCGGCGACGGCGTGGCCGACGAACCGGCGCTCGGTGCGCCGCTGGCCGACGGCGCCGCCTTGACACCCGTCGGATCGAGGCCGGCCGCCTGGAGGGCGGTCGAGATCGCGTCACCGAGGGACGTGCCGCCGAGCGCTCGAAGGTTGTTCAGGGCCTGGTGGAGGACCGTGCGATCGGTCGTCGGCTGGACGAGCGTGCGCGGAGCCGTGGAGAACGCGACGAGGCCGACCTTGAACGTCGAGGGCAGCTGGTCGATGAAATCGGAGGCGGCCTTCTGGGCCGCGGCGAGACGGCTTGGCTGGACGTCCGTGGCCATCATCGATCCCGAGACGTCCATCGTCAGGATGATCGTGGCCTGCTCGCGCGGGACGGCGACGAGCATCGACGGCCGGGCGAGGGCGAAGACGAGCGCGGCGATCGCGCCGAGATAGAGCGCCGGCGGGACATGGCGTCGCCAGGCCGGTGTTCGCGGCACGAGATTGCCAAGGAGGTCGACGTTCGTGAATCGGACGGCGTATCGGCTTCGGCGACGCTGGACGATCCGGTAGACGACGAGCGCCGCCGGCACGAGCAGGAGACCGAGGAGCAGGAGTGGAGCGGCGAAGGTCATGGCTTGAAACCCCGGAGGCGCATCTGCCCGGCGAGCGAGCGCAGCCAGCCGCCGGACGTGGAGAGGACGATGTGATCGATGCCGAGCCGGCGGAACCCGGCGGCCAGGCGCGCCCGATCCTCCGCGGCCGCGGTCGCGAACCGCTCCCGGAGCCTCCTCGACGAGGTGTCGACGCGGACCTCCCGGCCGGTCTCGGCGTCGATGAGGGTCAGCTCGCCGACGTCGGGCAGGTCGGTCTCCCGCGGGTCGCCGATCTCGATCGCGATGACGTGATGGCGCGCAGCGACCGCGGCCAGCTCCCGTCGCCAGTCGAGCGGCCCGCGAAAGTCGGAGACGAGCACGACAAGCCCCCCGCGAGGGGCGGCGGCATTGGCGATGCGGAGAGCGCCGGCGGGCGAGGTCGCCCCGGTCCCCTCCTCGACCGCCTCCACGCGACCGGCGAGGAGCAACCCGAGAAGCCCGTTGCGACCTGAGGCGGCCGGCACGCGACGGTCGCGCGTCCCACCGAACGTGACGATTCCGAGCCGGTTTCCACGCTGGGTCGCGAGATGACCGATCGCCACGGCAACGCCCTCGGCCACGTCGGCCTTGCGGCGGTCCGCGGTTCCGAAGGTCATCGACGGGGAGACGTCGAGGAGCAGCCAGGCCGTCAGTGCGCGCTCCGGCACGTGGACGCGGACGTGCGGGATCGTGGTCCGGGCGGTCACGTTCCAGTCCATGCGACGAACGTCATCGCCCGGCTCGTACGGCCGGACCTGCGCCAACTCCGTGCCGCCGCCGAGGTCACTGGCGCGGTACTCCCCGGGGAGGAGGCCGCGGATGCGGCGTCCCACGGAGAGGTCGAGCGCGCGGATGAGCGCCTCCGGGGTCGGACCGGGGCCGGGTCGCGCGGGCGTCCGCGGCGCGCCGCGGGTCGCGAACGTCACGCGGACACCTCCTCGGAGGTGCCGAACGGATCGTCGTCGCGGTCGACCGGCGGTCGCGCCGCCGGGCGCTCATACCGCGCGCGGACATCGGCACCGTCGGCCACGTAGGACCCACGCTGGGCCGCTTCCTGGCGGGCGATCAGCGACTCCGCCGCGAACCGCGGCACGGCCACGGCGTCGATGATGCGGTCGAGGATCATGTCGGCCGTCACCTCCTCCGCGAGGGCGGTGAAGCTCGGCACGATCCGATGGCGCAGCACGTCGCGAGCCAGATCGACCACGTCGCCCGGAATGACGTAGCGACGCCCCCGGACCACGGCCAGCGCTCGGGCGGCATGGATGAGGTTGATCGAGCCGCGCGGGCTCGCCCCGAACGAGATGTACGGCTTGACGTTCTTCAGGCCCACCCGTTCCGGGAACCGCGTTGCGGCGGTCAGCGCGACGGCGTAATCGACGATCGGACGGTCGACGTAGACCTCCGTCGTCATCGCCTGGAGCTCGGCGAGGCTCTCGGCCGTGAGGATGGGGGTGACGACGGCGGCCGGTCGAAGGGATCGCTCGACGACGACCGCCTCTTCCTCGCCGGTCGGATATCCGACGACGACCTTCATCATGAACCGGTCGACCTGGGCCTCGGGAAGCGGGTACGTGCCCTCCGACTCGATCGGGTTCTGGGTCGCCATGACGAGGAACGGGCGCGGGACCGGGTGACTCTCCGGGCCGATCGTGACCTGTCGCTCCTGCATGACCTCCAGCAGGGCCGACTGGACCTTCGCGGGCGCCCGGTTGATCTCGTCGGCGAGGAGGAAGTTGCAGAACACGGGCCCGAGCTCGGTGTCGAACGTGCCGCGGTCCGGACGGTAGATCCGGGTGCCGACGAGATCGCCCGGCACGAGGTCCGGCGTGAACTGGATCCGCCGGAACGAGGCGTGAAGGACGTCGGCGAGGGTCTTGATCGTGAGGGTCTTCGCCAGGCCGGGAACGCCCTCGAGGAGGAGGTGGCCGCCTGCGAGGAGGGCCACCAGCACACGCTCGAGCATCGCGTCCTGGCCGACGATCACGCGCCGGATCTCGTACAGAACCGCCTCGGCGGTCTTGCGCGCATCGATCGCGTCGTCGATTCGGTCGCGGGCGGGCTTCGGGTCGGCGTCGGAGCCGGGCATCGGATGGGCGGCCGGGGTCGGCTGCGCCGCACGGGTCGAGTCGGTCACGTGGGTCTCCGGTGAGCCCGTGGGCACGGGCGGTGGGTGATGGACCACCACCGCGGACGCGTCCGACGGAGGTGGCGATGTGACCAGAGGCTCGCTTGGACGAATGAGAAGGTCATGAAAGTGCCCGCGCGGCTACCGTTGGGGCCATGACCCTGACCAGCGAGGACCCGGGCGCCGATCGCGGGGGCACGGCTGCCGAGGACGGCGCCGCGGGCCCGCCGTCCGACTCGCTCGACGAGGCCACGCTCGCCGATGCCGTCCGGTCGCTCGGCGCAAGGGACCCGGACCTCGCCGGGATCCTCGACCGGCACGGGCTGCCGCCGCTGTGGCCGCGAGAGGCCGGGTTCGGGACGCTCGTGGCGATCATCCTCGAACAGCAGGTCTCGCTCCGATCCGGTGCCGCGGCGCTGGATCGGCTGAGCGCGGCCGCGGGCGGGCTCGAACCGGAGCGCGTCGTCGCCCTGGGCGAGGAGGGAGCCCGCGCGGCCGGTCTCACTCGCCAGAAAGCGCGATACGTCGTCGGCCTGGCGGAACGCGTGGTGACCGGTCGGCTGGCCCCGGGCGATCTCGCCACCCTCGCGGACGACGACGCGCGGGCGACGCTCCTCGCGGTCCCCGGGATCGGCCGCTGGACGGCCGACATCTACCTCCTCATGGCCCTCGGGAGGCCCGATGTCTGGCCCGACGGCGACCTCGCGCTGGCGACCGCGATGCGTCGCGCAAAGAGGCTCGAGCGCCTGCCTGATCCGAGCCAGCAGCGCGCGATCGCCGAAGCCTGGCGGCCGTGGCGCGCCGCCGCCGCTCGACTGCTCTGGCACGCGTACCTCGCGGGCGAGCGCTGATCCACGACCGTCAGTTGCAAGTGCCCTTTCGCGAGCGTCGGGTATGCTCGACCGGCAAAGCGCCGTCACGCCTGCTGGAGGTTTCTGAGTGGGAGATACCGGACAGGCTCTCCGCGAGACGTCCGACGCGCTTCTCCGCGACCTCGACGTCCTCTCGACCATCGAGGAGCAGAAGCGAGTCCTCGAGCCCGGAGATCCACAGCTCGTCGAGCTCGCAACCCGCATCGAGGAGATCGCCCAACGGGTCCTCGTCGGGAGCGTCCGTCAGCGTCGGCTGACCGAGGTCGTCAACACCGAGGTCCGGAGGGGTTCGCCCGGGGCTCCCGACGCGTCGATCGCCGACACGCCGCGGCCGATCCAGGCGATCCTTGCCGACTGGCGTCAGGCCGAACGACGGCTCGCCGTCGCCACGCCTGGATCAGCCGAGGCCCTCGAGGCCGAGGCGCTCGTCAACGGCCTCCGCGAGGAGTACCGGCAGGCACACGAGGCGGCGCGCGGCCACTAGCCGCAGCCGGGGCCGCCTCGTCTCGGGGGAAGGCGGCCGCCCCAGCGACCCCCGCCCCCGGGGGGAACCCTGGGGATCGATGGCTTACGGTGCGCTGCTCGCTCCCGCCGACGCGCCCGGCGCGAACGACCCACCCGGCCCACCGCCGCCACCCCGGCCGCCGAATGCCCCGATGTCGCCGATGACGATCCGCGTCGCCGTCACGCTGCCGTCGGGATTCGCGGTGCCGACGACCGTCACCGTCTGACCGGCGGCGATGTCGGAGACGGCCTTCGTCGCCGACGTCACCTGCGTCACGGTCGTGGTCGGCGTCAGGAGGACGATCCGCTGACCGCCCGCGGCCGTGGTGATCGTCATCTGGTCCGCCGCGACCGTGCCGACCGTACCGGACGCGCCGCCCCCGAAGCCGTTCCGCGGCCGACCGGACGCGCCCGGGCCGAAGCCCTGTCCATTGCCACCGTCGGCTGTGCCGTTGCCGCTCGTTGTCGCCGCCGCCTTCGTCGACGTCGCGTTCGCGACGGCGAATCCACCGGCAAAGGCAATGACGGCGAGGACGATGGCCCCGGCGACGGGCAGCAGGCGACGCCTCGTTCGAGGGGCGGCGGGGGCGAGCGGCGCCGGCGGAAGGCCGGGGCTCATCGGCTCCGGATGGTCAAACGACGAGATGGACATCGAACGATCTCCTGACTGGTGAACGACCCGGGCGTCGGGTCGCGACGGCGGCGCCCGATCACTCGGTTCGCAACGCGACGATTGGTTGAAGGCGGGCGGCGCGACGCGCCGGGTAGAGGCCGAAGACGAGGCCGACCGCGGCGCTCACGCCGACGGCGACGAGCAGCGAGACCGGCGTCACCGTCGCCTGGACGACGGTCAGGTTCGCGATCGCGACCGAGACGAGGATCCCGACGATCGCCCCCGCGATCCCGCCGAGCGTCGTGAGGAAGACGGCCTCGACGAGGAACTGGCCGAGGATGTCGGACCGCCGGGCGCCGAGCGCCTTGCGGAGGCCGATCTCGCGGGTCCGCTCGGTGACCGACACGAGCATGATGTTCATGATCCCGATCCCGCCGACGAGCAGGCTGATGCTGCCGATCGCGGCGAGGAGGATCGTGAAGGTCGACGCGGACGAGGTCGCCGCCGACAGGAGATCCTGCTGGGTCTGGACCGAGAAGTCGGCCTGGGTCGGGTCGCCGATGTGATGCGTCCCGAGCAGGACCTGGGTCACCTCGAGCTGGACCTTCGACATCGTGTCCTGGCTCGTGGCGCTGACCGCGATCGTGCTGACGTTCGTTCGGCCGAAGACCCGCTGAGCCGCCGTCGTGACCGGGACGACGACCTGGTCGTCCTGGTTGAAGAAGCCGCCGGCGGTTCCCTTCGACCGGAAGACGCCGACGACCTGGAGTCGGACGGTCCGGACCGGGGCGTTGCGGCCGGCGGAGAAGTTGAGGTTGATGTACTGGCCGACCGGGTCCCCGCCGTTGAACAGGTTCGTCGCCGTCGTCGCCCCGATCACCGCGACCGATGCGCTCGACGAGACGTCGCTATCGGTGAAGAACGCCCCCTGGGCGATCGTCCAGTTGCGGACCGCGAGATAGGCCGGCGTCGTGCCCGTGACCGACGTGTTCGTGTTGGACCCGCCGACGACGACCTGGACGCGACCGGAGAGCTCGGGCTCGATCGCCGCCGCGTCACCCACGGCGCCCGCCGCCTGGAGGGCGGTCACGTCGTCGAGCGTCAGCGTCGTCGCTCCGCCGCCCGCGCCGCGGACGAGCCCGGTCGAGACGCCGCCGGGCGACACGAGCACGAGGTTCGTCCCGAGGCCCTGGAGGGTGTTCGAGATGGCCGCCGAGGCTCCCTCGCCGACCGACACCATTCCGATCACCGCCGCGACGCCGACGAGGATCCCGAGGATCGTCAGCGCCGCTCGGAGCTTGTTGGCGGCCGTTGCCCCGAAGGCCGTTCGCAGCGTCTCGAGGATCGGCATCAGGCGCCCGCCACCCTCGACATCGCGGGCAGCGATCGGGCCGCGGGGATCGATGCGGTCACCCTCCCGGACCGGATCGCCTCCGTCGGGGCATCCAGGACGATCTGCCCGTCGAGGAGGTGGACCTGGCGCTGGGCAAGGTCCGCGACGTGCGAATCGTGGGTCACGACGATCACCGTCCGACCGCTCTCGTGGAGCCGGCTGAACAGCCGCATGATCCCGGCGCCCGTCGCCGAATCGAGGCTGCCCGTGGGTTCGTCGGCGAGGAGGATCGCGGGCTGGGTGACGAGCGCGCGCGCGATCGCGACCCGTTGCTGCTCGCCACCGGACAGCTGGTTCGGGCGGTGCGTCCCGCGCTCGGCGAGCCCGACGGCCTTGAGGGCCACCAGTGCCTTCCGACGGCGGTCGCGATCGCCGCGATAGGCGAGGGGCAATGCCACGTTGTCGACGGCGGACGTCCGGGCAAGCAGGTTCCACTGCTGGAAGATGAAGCCGACGAAGCGGTTTCGGACGCTCGCGAGGGCGTCGTCGCCGAGTTGCGAGACGTCGACGCCGGCCAGCACGTACACGCCACGATCGGCGACGTCGAGGCAGCCGAGGATGTTCATGAGCGTGCTCTTCCCGGAACCGGACGGACCGACGATCGCGACGAACTCCCCGCGATCGATGCGCAGGTCGATCCCGCGGAGGGCGTACACGGCGGTCGAGCCCGCGGCGCCGAGCGAGCCGTCGGCGCTGCCATAGCGCTTGACGATCCCGCGCATCGCGACGAGCGGGATCGGCCGGCCGGCGATCAGGGGTGGTGGCGCCTCAACCGCCACCGAAGCCACCGCCGGGGAAGATTCGGCCGCCCCCGGCCCCGCCGCCGCCTCGGTTGGTCGTCGTGGTCGACTGCAGCGACTCGACGACCGTGGCTCCCGACGTCAGGCCGGACACGATCTGCGTTTCCGATCCGTTCGTGATGCCGACCGTGACCGGCGTGTTCGTCTGCGTCTTGCCGTCACCTCCGAGGACGGCCACGACCTGCTGGCCGCCGACGGTTTTCACGGCCAGGCTCGGTACGAGGACGGCTCCGTCCGCGCGGCTCGTCACGACCGCCGCGGTGGCGCTCATCCCGACCAGGAGAGCGGGGTTCGCACCGTCGATGCAGACCGTGACGGCAAAGCTCGTGACGCCGGAGATCTGCGTGCCGACGAGGCTGAGGGCGCAGACCTTGCCGACGACCGTCTCCGACCCGAGGGCCGTCGCGGTGATCGTCGCGGCCTGCCCCATCTTCAGCTTCGGGACGTCCGTCTCCGACGCCTGGCCGGCGATCTGGAGCTTCGAGAGATCCATGACCTCGATCTGGCCGGTCGTGCTCGAGGAGCTGCTCGACGACGAGGCCGACGACGATGGGCCCGAGACCGACTGGCCCGGGACCAGGCTCACGATCGTCACGGTCCCGTCGATGGGCGAGGTGATCGTGGCGCCGGTCTGCTGGAGGTTCGTCAGGGCCAGCTGGGCCGACGAGACCGCCGCCTTGTCCGAGGCGACCTGGGCGGACGTCGCGGGCGCGACCTTGAGGGTGTAGTTGTGCTCGGCCGACGTGACGCCGAGGCTCGCGGAGCTGACCTGGTTCTGCGCCTGGTGGACGGAGAGCGTCGCCTTCAGGTTGGCCGCGCTCAGCGCGTTCGACGCCTGCGTCACCGCCGTCCGGTCCTTGGCGAGTTGCGGGTCCGACGCGGGCAGGCTCGCCCGATCGGCGGCAAGCGTCGCCTTGGCCGCCCGGAGGTCCGCGCTCGCCTGGGCTGTCGACTGACGGTTCTGGGCGTACGTGTCGGTGAGGGACTGTCGCGCCGTCGAGAGCTGGAGCCTGGCCTGGTTCACGGCGTCCCGGGCCGACGCCACGGTGGCGGCCGTTGCACCGGCCTGGTCGAGCGCGAGCTTTGCCTTGGCCGCATCGAGGTTCGCCTGCGCCGACTGCAGCTGGACCTTCAGCGAGGCGTCATCGATCGTCGCCAGGACCTCCCCCGCGGTCACCTTGTCGCCCGCGACGACGTTGACCGCGGTGACCGTGCCGGACGTGCCGAAGTTCAGCTCCTTGACGGCGGACGAGGCGACGGATCCCGAGAGGCTCACGCTGCTCACGATCGTTCCGGTCGTCGCCGACGCGGTCACGAGACTGACGGCGTTGGTGGCGAAGGGGTTGATGACCCAGACCGCCGCGGCAACGAGGAGGATGAGCACCAACGGCGGGATGAGCCAGCGGCGCCAGCGGCGTCCCCGATGGGGCGCAACGGCCGCGGGCTGCTCGAAGTTGAGCTCGTCGATCCAGCTCGTCGGAGCCTGCTGGACCTCGCGCGTCGCCAGCGACGACTCCGGCACGGCCTCTGGGCTCGACATGGCTCGCAACGTCGTCCGATCGGCTGAGATGATCCTGAGAAGCGAGCCGGGAAAACGAGCGGGTCAGCCCCTGTCGACGCCGTCCGCGGCTTCGGGCTCGGGGGGCGTGGGGCTAGCTGGCCTCGCGCCGACCCGCGGAGCCTCTCGTCGCGGGATCATGACGGCCGCGAGGAAGCCGGCCAGGATGGCGGCAACGGCGCCGACGATGATCGCGGCGTCGATCGACACGGCGGCAATGGCTCCGGCCAGGGCTGCCCCGATCGGATAGCCCGTGAAGTTGAACGCCATGGAGACGGCGAACGCTCGGCCCATCCATGCCGGGTCCGTCCGACGTTGGCGGATCGTGAAGAGGCCGATGTCCATCGGGCCATTGAGGAGGCCGCCGAGGGCAAGCCCGAAGCCGACGAACAACAGCCCGGTGGCGACGTCCATGGCATGGTTGCCGCCGAGGAGGAAGAGGTCGGCGACGGCGATCCCGCCCATCGGCAGGACCAGCAGGCTCCATTCGCGGCCGCGGCTGTCGATGCGTCCCGCGACCAATGCCGCGATCATCCCGGCGACCCCGGATGCGGCGAAGACCAGCCCGACGGCCACCTCCGGAGCATGGAGCCGGTCCAGGATGATCAGCGGCACGACGATCGTCACCATGCCGCCCGACAGGTTCAGCAGCGAGATCGAGAAGCCGAGGCCGCGGAGGGTCCGGTTCCGCCATGTGTAGCGCATGCCGTCCCAGGCGTCGATGAGGAGGCTGCCGCGCGTCGCGGTCCGCGTGTCCGGATCGGGAGCCCCGATCATCGCGATCGCCGCGGCACCGAAGAGCACCCCGATGAGGATGAGCGTCGCCGGGCCACCGATGATCGAGACGAGTCCCGCTGCGAGCGGCGGGCCGATGATCGTCGCGACGAGGTAGCCGTTCGAGTCGATCGCGTTGACGCGCTCCCACAGGCGCTCCGGGACGAGCAGCGGGAAGAGGCTGCGCAGGCCGGTCTGACTCAGGATCGCGGTGAGAGAGCTCACGATCGTGATCGCGAAGAGCAGCGGTACGGACAGTGCGTGGCCGATCGCCAGGCCGCCGATCGCGGCCATCGCCATGAGGGCGACGACGTAATCGAGGATCACGAGGCGGGTCCGCCCGTGCCGGTCGAGCAGCACGCCGGCGACCGGCGCGACGATCAGTCCCGGCAGGACGCTGGCGAACGTGACCGCGCCCGTCAGGGCCGGCGAGTGGTACTCGTTCAGGGTGAACAGGACGAGCGCGACGCCGACCATCGACTGGCCGATCCGGCTGAGCTGCATCGACACCAGGATCCGGCCGAGGCCGGGCACCTGGAGCAGGGCGCGATAGGAGCGCTCGGTTCGCGCGGTCACCCTCCGATGCTACGAGGGCCGAGCGGGAGCCGTCGCCACGGCTCGCGCTCCGCGCCGTCTCCGCGTGCCGATTGCCGCAGGACGCGCCGGGCGCCGGCCGGCGCAACCAGGCCGTGGGCCGGCCGCACTTCATCGCGAGCAGTCCGGGGATGCGTGGATGACAGGACATCCGCGATCGCGAGCGGCCCTCGGTCGTGATTCACGCCCCACGTGCACATGCGACCGACGAGGCACGCTGCCCGGCCTAAGCTGCGGGGAATTCTCGCCGCGCGTGCACGAACCGCCCGAATCGGGCTCACGCGTCGCTTGATGTGTCGCATGTGCACGCCCCGCGAGAATCGGGGCGACGAGTGGGGCCGTGCGCCGCGGCCCGGTGCTACCATCGCGGCACCCGAGCCGGCTCCTCGTACGGGGTCCGTCCACGACACCTCTCGGTGGCTGGATGCAAGGACCCGCGATGCCCCGGTGGGGTGAGGTGCGCACATGGCGACCGTGACGTTCGAGCACGTGACCAAGAAGTACGGTGACGTGATCGCCGTCGACGACCTGAACCTCGCCATCAACGACGGCGAATTCATGGTCCTCGTCGGCCCATCCGGCTGCGGCAAGACGACGAGCCTTCGGATGATCGCGGGCCTCGAGGAGATCAGCTCGGGCCAGCTGAAGATCGGCGACCGGGTCGTGAACGACGTTCCGCCGAAGGATCGCGACATCGCGATGGTCTTTCAGAGCTATGCGCTCTACCCGCACATGACGGTCCGCGACAACATGGCGTTCGGGCTGAAGCTCCGGAAGCTGCCCAAGGCCGACATCGAGAAGCGCGTCAACGAGGCGGCCGCGATCCTGAGCCTCGAGAAGCTCCTTGACCGCAAGCCGAAGGAGCTCTCCGGCGGCCAGCGACAGCGCGTGGCGCTCGGACGGGCCATCGTCCGCGAGCCGGCGGTGTTCCTCATGGACGAGCCGCTCTCGAACCTGGACGCGAAGCTCCGGGTCCAGACCCGCGCCGAGATCGCCCGCCTCCATCAGCGAATGGGCACGACGTTCGTCTACGTCACCCACGACCAGGTCGAGGCGATGACGATGGGCACGCGAATCGCGGTCATGAGCGAGGGCCTGCTCCAGCAGGTCGGCACGCCGCAGGTCCTGTATGACCAGCCGGCGAATCGGTTCGTGGCCGGGTTCATCGGCAGCCCGTCGATGAACTTCATCGACGTGACGTTCGACTCAGCCAGTGGCACGCCGAAGCTCACCGGCCCCGGTGGCTGGAGCGCCACGCTGCCGCATCGCTTCGCCCAGTCGGTCGGTGCCACGAGCGGCCGCAAGCTCGTCGCCGGCTTCCGGCCGGAGCATCTCGAGCTCGATCCGATCCCGGGCGACACCGTGACGCTGCCCGGCCGGGCCGACGTCGTCGAGTACCTCGGGAACGAGGAGCTCCTCCACGTGAGCGCCGCGGAGAAGGACATCGTGGCGATCGTCGGGTCCGACCATCGGGTCAAGCCCGGCGACATGCTGAACCTGATCCTGCCGCTCTCGAAGCTC
>DATAQF010000147.1:0-7889 GCA_036264795.1 Candidatus Limnocylindrales bacterium
CCTCCTCGACCGGGCGCAGATGCAGCAGGTTCTCGTGAACCTGACGGTGAACGCCGCCCAGGCGCTTCGCGAGTCAGGTCGGCGTGGGACCCTGCGGATCACGGCGGGCATCGGTCGCAATGACGACGATGCCTCGGTGGCCCGAATCGAGGTCACGGACGACGGCCCGGGTGTCCCGCCCGAGCTCGCGGATCGGCTGTTCATGCCGTTCGTCACCACGAAGCCGCCCGGCCAGGGCACGGGACTCGGCCTTTCGGTCTCGTTCGGGATCGTGGCCGGGCACGGCGGGACGCTCCAGCATCGACCCGGTCCGGATGGCGTCGGCGCAAGCTTCGTCATCGAGCTGCCGCTCGGTGGCACACGGGACGAATCTCTGGATGCCGTCTCGTCGCCTGACGCGAGCCCCGCGGCCGTGGCTCCGACGGCGGCACCCGCGACGAGCCCGGCCGCGGCGACGCCGGGCACCGGCACGTCGTCAGGTTCGTCCGCGCCGCTTCGCGTGCTCGTTCTCGACGACGAGGCCGCGATCCGCGAGTTCCTCGGCCGGGCCCTCCGTCGCGTCGGCTACGAGCCGATGCTCGCGGCGACCGGAGAGATCGCCCTGGAGATGATCCGGGACCAGCCGCCCGATGCGATCCTGTGCGACCACCGCATGGCCGGGATGACCGGGACCGAGTTCCACGAACGGGTGGCCGCAACCGCGCCGGACCTGGCCCACCGATTCGCCTTCATGAGCGGCGATGTCCTGAACCCGGAGCTGCGGGCATTCGCGAAGGCCCGCGGAATCCTCCTCCTCGGCAAGCCGTTCGACATCGCGACCGTCGGCCGGACGGTCGAAACGCTGCTCGAGGCCGACCCGGCGAGCTAAGAATTCGCGCAGCCTCGGAACGGCGGCTCGTGCCTACGCCCTCGGGTAGCGATAGAACCCGTGACTCGTCTTCTGACCGAGATGACCGGCCTCCACGAGATCGACGAGGACCCGCGGCGGCGCGAACTCCCCCTCACCGAGTCCATCGTGCAGGACGTTCATGATTCCGAGGCAGACGTCGAGGCCGATGAAATCGGCCAGCTCGAGCGGTCCCATCGGATGGTTCAGCCCGACGCGTGCCCCGGTGTCGATGTCCTCGGCCGTGCCGACGCCTTCCTCGAGCGCTCGCATCGCCTCGATCAGGAGCGGCATCAGGATTCGGTTCACGATGAATCCCGGCCGATCGGCCGAGACGATCACCTGTTTGCCCATCTCGGCCGCAATGGCTCGGACCGCGGCCGCCGTCTCGTCCGAGGTGACGCTGCCGCGGATCAGCTCGACGAGCGGCATGACCGGCACCGGGCTGAAGAAATGCATGCCGATGAACTGCGGCCGGCGAGCCTCGCCGGTGGACGCCGCCAGCTTGTCGATCGAGATCGACGACGTGTTCGAGGCGAAGATCGCCTCCCTCGGAGCCCGCCCGTCGAGCTCCGTCCAGAGGGAGGTCTTCACCGCCAGGTCCTCGAAGACGGCCTCGACCACGAGCCCGACGTCGGCGGCAGCCTCGAGGTCGGCCGTCGGGTCGATTCGGCCGAGAATCGCGTCCCGCTCCTCCACCGCGATTCGGCCCTTGTCGACAGCGCGATTGAGGTTCATGGCGATTCGTTCGCGACCGTCGACCGCGCGCCGTAGATCCGGCTCGTAGAGGGCAATGCTCCGGCCCGTCGCGGCCAGCACCTGGGCGATGCCGTGCCCCATGAGCCCCGCTCCGGCGACGAGAACACGGTCGATCGTCATGGGCTCAGGCTACCGCGGTCGAGAGGCCGCCGGGCGCGATGACGGATCCGCCGGACCGTCCGCGGCGCCGGTGAGGCCCGCCAGGAGCGCGTCCGCGGCAGCGTAGGGATCGAGACGATGCTCCGCGACCGCGGCGAGCGTGTCGTTGGTCCGCTCCGCAAGGCTTCCCTGGCGGAGCCGGTCTCGAAGCCGGTCCGAGAGGATGGCCCAGACCTGCGCCTCGGCTCGGGCGAAGCGCGCGCGTCGAGCCCCGTCGCCGCCATCGAGGTGAGCCGTCTGGCGGTGGCGGTCCAGGGCCGCGAGGAGCTCCGTGACGCCGTCGCCGGTCGCCGCGGTCGTGATCAGGACCTCGGGCTGCTTCGGGCGGGGCCGATCCCCTCCGGCAGACGCGGCCCGGGGAGCGGCCACCAGCATCGCTCGGAGCTGGGAGGCCGTCCGCTGCGCGCCTGGCCTGTCGCCCTTGTTCACGACGACGAGGTCGGCGACCTCCAGGAGCCCGGCCTTGATCGCCTGGACCTCGTCGCCCATCTCGGGCGCCTCGAGGACGACGGTGGTATCGGCTGCGGCCGCGACCTCGACCTCGCTCTGGCCCGTTCCGACGGTCTCCACGAGGATGAGGTCGAAGCCGGCGGCATCCAGCACCGCGGTCGCGGCCCCGGTCGTCGATGCCAGGCCACCGGCGTGGCCGCGTGCCGCCATCGATCGGATGAACACGTCCCGATCGCCGGCATACGACTGCATCCGGACTCGGTCGCCGAGGAGCGCCCCGCCCGTGATCGGCGACGACGGGTCGACCGCGACGACCGCGACCGCCCGACCTGCCTTCCGGACCTCGCCGATCAACGCGGCGACGAGCGTCGACTTCCCCGCGCCCGGCGGACCGGTGATCCCCACGATGTGGGCTCGTCCCGCCACGGGATACAGGCGGCGGAGCGCGGCCTCGGCCAGCGGCGTGCGGTTCTCGACCGCGGTCAGGAGTCGAGCGAGCGCCCGCCGGTCGCCGGCCAGCGCGGCGTCGGCCAGGACGTCCGCGAGGGGCGCGTCGACCAGGGGCGCGTCGGCGTCCGACGCACCGGCCAGGGCCGCCTTCGCTCGGGTGTCGGCGCTCGAACCCGCCGCCGGCTCCCCCACCCTAGCTTCGCGGTCGCGCGTTGGCCCGCAGGTACTCGGCGACCTCGCCGATCGTGGTTCCGGGGCCGAAGACGCGCGCCACTCCGACCTCCGCGAGCGACGCGATGTCATCGTCGGGGATGATCCCGCCGGCGGTCACCAGGACGTCGTCGAGTCCTTCTTCGCGGAGAAGCTTCGTGATCCGCGGCAGGAGGGTCATGTGAGCCCCCGACAGGATCGACAGCCCGACGACATCCACGTCCTCCTGGAGCGCGGCCGTCGCGATCATCTCGGGCGTCTGGCGGAGACCGGTGTAAACGACCTCGAAGCCCTCGTCGCGCAGCCCTCGAGCCAGGACCTTCGCGCCGCGATCGTGGCCATCGAGCCCGGGCTTGGCGATGAGCACCTTGATCGGCCGATCGGACATTGGCGGATTGTGCCACGGGCGACGGTCCGGACCGGGCTCGGGCGCGCCGTGCGCGTGTGACAGCCGGGACGGGCTGCGGCCGGCAGGTGTCGGCATGGCCGCGCCCGCGAGCCCCACCAGTAGGCGAGACACTCACGGCGGGAATTCGCGGCCCAGCTTCTTGCATTCAGGAGCCAGGCCCCTGATACGCGAAGCTGCCCGCGGCGCGCTCGCTGCAGTCGTGCACAAACGAGCGCGTTCGACGTTCCGCGCAGGCGAGAGGGTCCTGCCGGGCGCAATTCGGGAGGTGATGGCGCCGTAGCAGGAGGGAGGCTCCTGAGCGTCAGAAATCGCGCCACGATGGCGCGATAGCAGGAGAGCGTCTCCTGCCGGGCAGAAATCGGGCGCGGCGGGCAGGGCGCAAATCGGGCGGCGTGGGCGGGGCGAAGATCGGCCGCCGCCGGCAGAGGCCGGGCCGCGGAGACCGGCCCGAGAAGTGCGATGGGCTCCCGGCGAGGCACGGAATGCGCGACGCCGGCACCCATCGGGCACCGGCGCCGGGCGGCGTGGGAAACAGGCGGGGCTCAGGCGTTGGCGCGACTGAACGACCGCGAGGCGACGCGAACGGCGAGGATCGCGAGGACGGCCGTGATGGACGTCCCGATCACGATCTCCGGATCGCCCCATTGCCCATTGAAGAGGGCCCGAGCCGCGTCGACGGCGTGGGTCAGGGGGTTGATCGAGCTCAGGAACCGGAGCCAGTCGGGGGCGAGCGCCATCGGCAGCAGGATCCCCGACAGGAGCAGCAGCGGCATCGTGATGCTCTGGACGAGCGGCGCGAATGCGTCCTCGCTCTTCAGGATGAGCGCGGCCGCGTACGACAACGGGGCCATGACCAGGGCAATCAGCGCGAGGACGGCGAGGGTCAGGACGACCCCCCCGAGGTCGAGCGTCAGCCCGAACGGCATCGCCAGCAAGATCATGATCACGGCCTGGAGGAGCAGCAGGACCACGTCGCGGAGCGAGCGGCCGAGCAGCATCGCGGTCCGGCTCATCGGGGTGACCCGCATCCGCTCGATGACGCCCGATCGCACCTCCGCGATCAGCCCGAACCCGACGAATGCCGAGCCGAACAGCGCCACCTGAACGAGCAGGCCGGGCACGAACCAGTTGTAGGGGCTCAGCCCGGCTCCGGCCGAGCTGATCGCGCCCTTGAGCAGCGGGCCGAACAGGACGAGGTAGAGAACGGGATACATGATCCCGAAGAACAACCAGGTCGGCTGGCGAAGGGTCAGGATGGTCGAGCGTCGGAAGATGAGCCAGGTGTCGCGGAGGGCCTGCATCGGAGTCGTCCTTTCGGTTTCGGTGCTGGTGGATGCGGTGAGCGCGCCGGCCGTCATGCCGCCTCCTCGCGGAGCGAGCGGCCCGTCTGGCGCAGGAAGACGTCGTCGAGACTCGGCCGGTTGAGCGTGATCGACATCGTCGCGACGCCAGCCGAATCGAGGATCCGGAGAAGCTGCGGCAGGGCCGTCTCACCGCGATCGACATAGAGTCGGACGAGACCGTCACCGTCGTCGTCCGCGATCTCGCGGACAAAGGCGAGCCCCGAGACCAGGCCCGTGACACGCTCACGGGGCCCGTCGAAGCCGAGCGTGACCACGTCGCCCGCGACCTGCCGCTTGAGCTCGTCAGAGGTTCCTTCCGCGACGATCAGGCCCTGGTCGATGATCGCGAGACGATCGCACAGCGCGTCCGCCTCCTCGAGGTAGTGCGTCGTCAGGAAGACGGTCGTGCCCTGTTCGCGAAGGCCCTTGATCTCGTTCCACATCCGAGCCCGCGCCTGCGGGTCGAGCCCTGTCGTCGGCTCGTCGAGGAACAGGACCGCGGGCCGGTGGACGATGCCCAGCCCGACGTCGAGCCGCCGCCTCATCCCGCCCGAATACGTGCCCGTGCCGCGATCGGCCGCCGCCTCGAGCTCGAGCGTGCTGAGCACCTCGGCCGCCCGCGCCTGGGCGTCGGCCTTCGACATCCCGTACAGCCGGCCCTGGAGGACGAGCTCACCGCGGCCGGTCTCGGCCGGATCGGTCGAGCCGCCCTGCGGGACATAGCCGATCCGTCGCCGGACCTCCTGGGGCTCGCGCCGGAGGTCCGCACCGGCAATCGTCGCTTCGCCCGCCGTCGGGGTCATCAGGGTCGCCAGCATTCGGAGCGTCGTCGTCTTGCCGGCGCCATTGGGGCCGAGGAAGCCGAAGATCTCGCCCGCGCCGACGCGGAGGTCGATGCCCCGGACGGCCTCGACGACGCCACCGCGCCTCTTGAACGTCCGGCCAAGGCCCTTCGTCACGATCATCGTCGTGCCGAGCTTGATCGGTGTCGCCATGTTGACCTCCTGCGTCGTCTGCCCGATGCTGTCGACGGCGCTCCTTGCACTGTTCAGCAACATGGGTCATTATCTGCGCAGTGCAGATATTTAGCGACACAGGAGCATCTGTCAACCCATGAATCGCGAAAGCATCGATTCGGTCCTCCGCTCCTTGCGGCGAGTCAACCTCCAGGGATCGTTCTTCGGCCAGACCGTGGCGATCCGGTTCGGGCTGTCCGAGTCCGACATCGAGACGCTCGAGGCGCTCCTCGACGTGGGGGCCTCGAGCGCCGGCCGGCTCGCGGACATCACCGGTCTCACGAGCGGCGCGGTGACGCGGGTGATCGATCGCCTCGAGCAGTCAGGCTATGTCCGGCGGGTCCCCGATACGTCCGACCGGCGGCGGGTGATCGTCGAGGTCGTCCCCGAGAAGGTGGCGGCCATCCAATCCATCCTGGATCGGGTCGGCAGCGCCAGCGCCGAGGAGATCGGCCGCTACACCGAGGCCCAGCTCGCCCTGATCTCGGATTTCCTCTCGAAGATGGAGCAGATCACCCGCGACGAGGCGACCAGCCTCCGCGACATGCCCGAGGCGGCCGCCGGCGGTGGCCCGAGCGAATCGGAGAACACCGCACCGCTCGGTGGCCTCCGCGAGGCTCGCCTCACGATCCGATCGGGCCTGTCCAGCCTGCGGCTGCGCAGCGGCACCTCCCCGACGGAGCTCTACCGGGCCGCGTTCCAGGGTGCCACGCCCCAGGTCCGTCTCCGCGATGGCCGCGTCCTCGTCCAGTACCGCAACGCCCCGTTCGACTGGCGAAAGCGATCGGCCGTCCTGGACCTGAACGACACGATCCCATGGTCGGTGGAGATCGTCGGCGGGGTCCAGAAGGTCGAGGCGGACATGCGTTCGATCGACCTCCGGCAGTTCGACCTGACCGGCGGCGTCGAGCGGCTTCAGCTCGAGCTCGGGCCGCCGCACGCCGACTCGACGATCCGGATCGTCGGCGGAGCGGTCACGGTCCGTATCGAGCGCCCGTCGCGGGTGCCCGTGAAGCTGACGGTGGTCGGCGGGTCCGCCCAGGTCACCATCGACGGGACCGCGCTCCGCGGGAAGGCCGGCAAGGCGAGCACCGAATCCCGCGGCTGGGCAGGGGCGACGAACCGCTACACGTTCGAGGTCGTCGGCGGATCGAAGTCGATCGAGATCGTCGGCCGAGACTGAACGCCAGGGAAGCTCAGGCGCCGGGCGCCGCCCGGTCGAGGTGGGCGAAGAACTCGGCACGGGTTCGGTCGCGGGTCCGGAACAGGCCGAGGACCGAGGAGGTCGTCATGATCGTCCCCGGCTTTCGGACGCCACGCATGACCGCGCACAGATGGGTGGCTTCCATCACGACGCCGACGCCCTGCGGCTCGAGCCGCTCCTGGAGGAAGTCGGCGATCTGCTGGGTCAGCCGCTCCTGGACCTGGAGCCGCCGGCTGTACATCTCGACGATGCGCGGGATCTTCGAGAGCCCGATCACCCGGCCGCGCGGAATGTAGGCGACGGCCGCCTGGCCGAAGAACGGCAGGAGGTGGTGCTCGCAGAGGGAATAGAACGGGACCGACTTGACGACGACCATCTCGCTGTACGCCACGTCGAAGATCGCCCCGTTGATCAGGCGCTCGGGGTTGACGTGATAGCCGGCCGTCAGCTCGGTGTACATCCGGTGGACGCGTTCCGGTGTCCCGGCCAGGCCCTGGCGATCGGGATCCTCACCGATCTCGACGAGGATCTGGCGGACCGCCGCCTCGACACGCCCGTTGCCGCCGTCGTGCTCGGCCGGTCGCCCAACCGCGCCGACGATGTCGTCGGCGGCCTGGTCGGTCTCGCCGATCTCGGTCTCCATCTCGTCGACGAGGCGACGGACATGCGGCGGCAGGTCGCTCGTGCTGGTCATGGGCTCGATGGTACGCCGCGCCGGCCTCGAGCCGCCGCGGCCGACCCTATCGCTGCGATCCGTCCGGTCCGAATCCCTCTGCCGGCAGCGGGTCGTACGGCCGGCCCTCGGCGCCGCGCAGCCAGGCCCGGGCATTCGCCCCGAGCGAGGGCCGGTGGTAGCCGCCCTCCTGGAGGATGACGAGCCTTCGTCCGAGCGCAGCGGTCCGGCGGCCACACTCGTGGTAGACGGCGGTCGTCAGGGCGAAGTCGCCGATCGGGTCGTGGCCGTAGGTGTCGAACCCGAGCGACACGACGATGACGTCCCCGG
>DATAQF010000159.1:0-5283 GCA_036264795.1 Candidatus Limnocylindrales bacterium
GGCGAACAGCCGCCCGAGCATCGGCCCGTCGCTTTCGGTCAGGTCCGCCGCAGAGGCGATGTGCTCCTTCGGGATGACGAGGATGTGCGTCGGGCTGCGCGGCGCGATGTCGCGGAACGCGAGGATCGTGTCGTCCTCGTGAACCCGGGTGGAGGGGATCTCCCCATGCACGATCCGGCAGAACAGGCACTCGGGGTCGTCAGGACGCATTGAACGGGCCTCCGAACGGCGGCGGCGAGAGGGACAGGATCCGCCCGCCGACGCGGTCCGGCTGGTCTGGATCCACGCCGTCGACGAGCACCCGGCCGATGTGGTTCTCGAACGACCGGAGCGGCCCGACGGATGAGGACGGGCCGGCGGCAACGAGCGTGTGATCGGCGGCATGGCCGACCCACCGGCCGTCGTCGAGACGCGTCTCGAACAGCACGTCGGCCTCGCCGCCGACGTGCAGGGCGGCCCAGGCGGCGCGCGCCTCGGCTGCGTGCGCGAGCAGCTCCGCGGCCCGGCGCTTCTTCACCGCCTCGTCGACGTGGCCCTGCATCCGAACGGCGGCCGTGCCCGGCCGCTGCGAGTATCGGAACACGTGGAGCCCGGCCAGATCGAGTCGCCGGATGAACTCGACCGTCCGCCGCCAGGCAGCATCGTCCTCCGTCGGGAAGCCGACGATCGCATCGGCGTGGACCGCGACCGCGGGAATCGCGTCGCGGACCCGGCGGACGATCGACGCGTACTCGGCGCTCAGGTAGCGCCGGCCCATCCGTCGCAGCACGCCGTCGTCACCCGACTGGAGCGGCAGGTGGACGTGCGGCAACGTTCGGGGCGCGCCGTCGGACCAGGCCCGGAGCAGATCGTCGTCGACGTGCTGCGGCTCGATCGAGGACAGGCGGATCCGCTCCACGTCGGTCTCGTCGAGGATGAGCCGGACGAGCCCGGCGAGCGTGAGCGCCGAGCGCCGATGCGAGCCGCGGTACCCGCGTTCGGAGGAGCCGCCGTCGTACGTCCCGATGTTGATCCCGGTGAGGACGATCTCGCGATGGCCCGCGCACAGCGCGCGTCGCACGTCGCCGAGCACGACCTCCGGGGAGTGGCTCCGCTCCGGGCCGCGAGCCGCCGGAATGATGCAGTAGGTGCAGAAGAAGGAGCACCCGTCCTGGACCTTGACGAAGGCTCGGGTGCGCTCGACCGAGGCCCGCCCATCGTTGATCCCCTCGATCTCCACGCCCGACAGGGTCGGCAGTGCGCGGCCGCCCGGGCCCGCCTCGCCGGGACCGATCAGGTCGGCGACCTCGGCGATCAGCGCGTCCTTGGACCGGTTGTCGACCAGCCGCGCGGCCGGATCGACGACGCCGTATGCCTCGCGCCCAACCTGAACCGAGCAGCCCGTGACGACGATATCGGCCGACGGGCTCGTCCGACGAGCGTGTCGGACCGCGTGCCTGGACTTCGCGTCCGCCTCCGAGGTCACCGTGCAGGTGTTGACGAGGACGAGGTCGGCCCGCTCGTGGGTGTCGACGATCGCAATGCCACGCTCGCGCAGGAGACGGGCCGCCGCCTCCATCTCGGCCTGGTTGACCTTGCAGCCGAGATTCGCGATCGCGGCCCTTCGAACCGTCGCTCGACCGGCGATGCGCTCCGCGACGCCGCTCACCACAGCTGCGGCTTCGTGCTCATGAGGAAGCCGATCGTGCCGACGAGCGCCGCCATCGTGTAGCTCACGTAGCGCTGCCGCTTGGCGCGCTCGAGCCAGACCCGATCGTCCGGGGCCGCCTTGACACCGACGAGGCGTCGGAGGTTCGGACGCTGGACGAAGAACGCCAGGACGAGGTTCGCCGTGTAGATCAGGAGCGCGAGCAGGAGCCACGGCTGGCCCAGGAGCTGCGCACCGAGGACCGTCACGAGCGCGGCTCCCGTCAGCGCCAGACCGAGACCCACGACGAGCGTCCCGTGGGCCTGCAGCCAGAGGAGTGCACGGACCACCCGATTCGGGCTGTCCGCCGCGGCCCGCTGCGTGCGGAGCGCGAATGGCAGCAGGATCGACGGGATGAAGAGTCCGATCGCAAGGACGATGTGCGTCGCAAGCAGCACGGGAAACCAGGCGGGCATCGGAGCTCGAATTGTAGGGGCCGATCAGTCGACGGACGTTTCCGCGGCCGGAGCCCGAGCCTCGAGCGCCACCCACTCGCCTTCCACGTGGCGATCGGCAACCGCGAGGCCGACCGCCTCGAAAGCTGCCCGTACCTCCGGCTCGCGGTCGACGAAGATCCCGGACGCGAGCAGGGTGCCGGCGGGCCGCAGCTCGTCGTGGAGGAGTGGCGCGAGCGTGACGAGAAGCGACGCGATGAGGTTCGCCACCACGACGTCGAACGGGGCCTCGCCCGACGGCAGGCTCCCGGGGCGGGCCGCGATCCGGCCCCCAAGCCCGTTCCGCGCGGCGTTCGCCGTCGTTGCCTCGACCGCGATGGGGTCCGTGTCCACGCCGAGCACCGAGTCCGCCCCGAGCTTTGCGGCGGCGATCGCGAGGATGCCGGAGCCGCACCCGACATCGAGGACTCGCGCTCCTGCAAGGACGCCCCGATCCGAGAGCCGCTCGAGCGCGGCGAGACACAGTCGGGTGGTCGGGTGGAGACCCGTCCCGAAGGCCATCCCCGGGTCGAGGGCGAGAACGACGTCATCCGTGGCCGCCCGATGTCGGCGCCAGGTCGGTCGGATCACGACCCGCCGCCCGACCCGGAGGACCGGGAAATGGGCCTTCCACGCCTCCGCCCAATCCGTCTCGTGGACGATCCGGGTCGTGAGCTCGCCGATCGGCCGAAGCCCGAAGGCCTGGAGGTGGCCGAGCGCCTCGGTCAGCTCCGCGACGGACTGCTCGGCGGCGGCGCGGTCACGGGCCGGCAGATAGGCCCGAACGATCGACGGCCGGCTCGGGTCGACGCGCGCGCCGAGGCCCTCGTCGACCAGCTCGAAGGCGGGCTCGACGCTCGTCCCGCCGGGCGCCGCCCGACCGAGGATCTCCGACACGGCTTCGACCGCCTCGATGTCGGCCGCCACGGAGACCTCCAGCCAGGCGCCGGGGCCGCCGGTCCCGGCGTCCTCACTCGCGTCGACGAGGTTGTCGGTTCCGGAGCCGTCGCCGACGCCGGCCCCCGGTTCGATCACCCCAGCCCGAGCTTCTCGCGGAGTCCCCGATCCCCCGACAGGACCTCCTCGCCGGCGTCGTCGGCGAACTCGGTGAGCAGCTCCCGCTGGCGCTTCGATAGCTTCGCCGGCACGACCACATTCACGAACACGTGGAGATCGCCCTTCGAGCCCGTTCGTCGAAGGTGGGGCACGCCCCGGCCGCGAAGTCGGATCTCGGTGCCGGGCTGCGTCCCGGCCTTCACCTCGATCGCCTCCTCGCCGTCGACGGTCGGGATCGAGATCCGGCTGCCGAGCGCTGCCTGGGCGATCGACACGTCCGCCTCGTAGAAGAGCTCCGTTCCTTCTCGCCGGAGCATCGGGTGGGGCGTCACGTGAACGGCGACATAGAGCGATCCGGCAGCCCCGCCGCGGAGGCCGACCTCGCCCTCGTTCGAGAGCCGGATCTGGTGGCCCTCGTCGATCCCCGCCGGGATCGAGACACGGAGGGTCCGGGTTCGTTCGGTTCGACCCTCGCCGTGGCACGTCGGGCAGGGCTCGGTGATGAGCTTGCCTTCACCGCGGCACTTCGGGCATGGGCTGACGTTGACCATCTGCCCGAGCATCGTCCGGCGGGTCGTCCGGATCTCGCCACGACCGCCGCACTGGTCGCAGGTCAGCGGCTCGGTTCCGGGCTTGCTGCCGCTGCCGCTGCACGTCTCGCACCGCCCGAAGACCGGGAACTCGATCTCCTTCTCGGTCCCGCGGACGGCCTCCTCGAAGCTGATCCGAAGGTCGTACCGGAGATCCGAGCCCGCGTTCGGATGGCCGCGCCGGCCGCCGCCGGCTGCCGCGCCGCCGAAGAACGCGTCGAAGATGTCGCTGAACGAGCCGAAGCCCGCTTCGAAGCCGGCGCCGCCTTCGCCCCCGAGTCCCGCCCGTCCGAACATGTCGTAGCTCTGACGGCGCTGCGGGTCGGACAGGACCTGGTACGCCTCGCTGATCTGCTTGAAGCGCTCCTGGGCGCCGGCGTCGGCGTTGACGTCCGGGTGCCATTGCTGGGCGAGCCGACGGTATGCCTTCTTGATCTCGGCGTCGGTTGCGGTGCGCTCGACGCCGAGGACGACGTAGTAATCGAATTCGGTGGCCATGTGCGGGCCGAAGTCTACGGGACGACGCGCCTGCGGGTGGCCGGCGGTGGATCGGCAGGCGCGGCGTCGGCCAGCTCGCGGGCGCGGCTCAGGACCTCGACGAGCATCGCCTGTGTCAATCGACCCGTGAACGTGTTCTGCTGGCTCGGGTGATACGAGCCGACGACCGTGTACGGACCGACGCGCGCCGTCGCCCCGTGACCGAACCTCGGCCGCGGCCGAGATTCGATCCCGGCCACCTCCGCGATCGCACGGAACGCCGACTCCCAGGCGTAGCCGCCGAGCGGCACGACGACCCGTACGAGGTCGAGCGCCCGCAGCTCGCGAGCGAGGTACGGGGCGCAGTTGTCGCGCTCGGACGGCAGCGGCTTGTTGGCCGGTGGCGCGCACCGGACCGCCGCCGAGATGTAGGCGGCGCGAAGCGCCAGCCCGTCGTCGGGTCGCCGGCCGGTCGGCTGGTTGGCGAGACCCACGGCGTGCAATGCGGCGAACAGGAAATCGCCGGACGCATCGCCCGTGAACACTCGCCCCGTCCGGTTGCCGCCGTGGGCGGCCGGAGCGAGTCCCACGACCAGGATCCGGGCGTCCGGATCGCCGAAGCCGGGGACGGGCCGGCCCCAATACGGTTCGTCGCGGAAGCGGGCGACCTTCTCGAGCGCCACGCGCTCGCGCCAGGCGACGAGCCGCGGACAGCGGCGACACACGACGATCTCCGCGTTGATGGCCGCGAGCTCGGCGGCTCGCCCGGCTGGTTGGTCCGCCGGCTGCCCCGCGTCGCGTCCGGCGGCTCCGGTCACGGGATCGGCGCCGCTACCGAAGGAGCAGCTTGTCGAGGCGGCGCGAGACGACGAGCAGCCCGCCGATCCCCATCGCCGCGAGGTAGACGACATGGAAGATCGCGCTCGGTCCGACGACCCCGACGGCGAGCGACCGGAGGAGGTCGACCCCCTGGTAGAGCGGCGTCAGCTGGACGATCGTCCGGATCGCATCCGGGTAGGCATCGAGCGGGTAGAAGGTC
>DATAQF010000185.1:0-8003 GCA_036264795.1 Candidatus Limnocylindrales bacterium
GGGTGGCGGCGGCGGGCAGGCAGCCGGCCAGGAGCCCCGCGACCGCCCCGAGGGCGATCGCCGTGTGGCCACGTCCTCGGCGACGGAGAAAGAGACGGCGTGAGCCCCGCGTCGGCGTCATGGGGCCTCCTCGCCGAACGGTCCCGTCGAGGTCCCGGCCGCGCCCGCCGCGTGATCGAGCCGCCCGATCGGGCTGTCGGTCCGGGCATCCCGCCGCTGCCGCTCGATTGCCAGCCGATAGGCGATGACACCGACGATCACCGGCGCAATGAGGGCGATGATCCGGAGCGCGCTCGTCAGCTCCTCGAGTCCGACATGAAGGAACGCGGCCAGCACGTCGTTCCCACCGGCGGCCGTCAGGACGACGAAGAGGGTGAGCACCGCACTGCCGATCGCGAGCCGGGCAGGTGCCTGCCATGGCCACTGGAGGAGGTGGTGCTCCTCGTGATCGCCGCTGATCCGCGCCTCGATGAACGGCCACAGCATGAAGCCGCCGAAGAGGATCGTCGGCACGACGATTCCGGGAAGGAAGAGGCTCGGAATCGTCACCCCGAAGATCGTCGGCTCCCAGTTCGGGCCGAGACGGAGCGATCCTTCCAGCCAGCCGATGTACCAGTCGGGTTGAGAGGGCGAGCTGACCGCGAACGGAACGTACGGGCCGTAGACCCACACCGGATTGATCTGGACCAGCCCCCCGATGGCCGCGAGGATCGCCGCCGTCAGGAAGAACAGCCCGGTCGAGCGGAAGACCTGGCCGGGCCAGAAGTGCCGACCGATGACATTCGTCTCCCGAGCCCGGCCGCCGGGGAACTGTGTGTGCTTCTGAAGCCAGAGGATTCCGAGATGGACGGTCAACCCGCCGATCATCAGCGCCGGGATCAGCATGATGTGGAAGACGTACAGCCGGCCGAGGAGCTCGATCGTCGGAAACTCGCCGCCGAAGAAGAGGTAGGCGAACCATGGCCCGATGAAGGGGATGGCCTCGGCGACGGAGTAGGCAATTCGCAGGCCGGTGCCGGACAGCAGGTCGTCCGGAAGCGAATAGCCCGTGAAGCCGGCCGCGAGGGCCAGCACGAGGATGCCGAACCCGACCAGCCAGTTGATCTCGCGCGGCCGCCGGAATGCCCCGGTGAAGAAGATTCGGCA
Organism: Candidatus Limnocylindrales bacterium; assembly: GCA_036264795.1. GTDB lineage: Bacteria > Chloroflexota > Limnocylindria > Limnocylindrales > CSP1-4 > CF-46. The sequence continues at coordinate 1,147 of DATAQF010000185.1, forward strand.
GACGTGGACGACGATCGACGCGACGAAGACGACCGCTGCCCAGTGATGGATCTGACGCATCAGGAGGCCCGCTCGAACCTCGAACGAGAGGCGCATGACGGAGTCGAATGCGGCGGACACCTGAGCGCCTCGGAGCGGCGCGTACGGCCCGTCGTACGTGACGGCACGGCTGTCGGCGGCGAAGAAGAACGTGAGGAAGACGCCCGTCGCGACGAGGACGACGTAGCAGAACAGGGCGACCTCGCCGAGCAGGAACGACCAGTGGTCCGGGAACACCTTGCGCAGCGCGTGGCGCGCGACGCCGGCGAAACCAGTTCGCTCGTCCAGCCACGCCACCAGGCGATCGAGCTCGGTCGGCTCGGGCCGGGTCGTCACGCCGGCGTCCGCCCGATCACGAGGTCATGTTCCAGAAGCTGGGCCCCACCGGCGCCGCGTAGTCGTCGATCGCCACGAACGTGCCGTCGGGCTGGAGCCGGATCGGGAGCTGCGGCAGGGCCCGGGCCGCCGGTCCGAAGATCGGGATCGCGCCGTTCAGGACGTCGAACGTCGACTGATGGCAGGGACAGATGAGCTTCCGCTCCGTGGCCCGATAGAGCCCGACCGGGCACCCGGCGTGGGTGCAGATCTTCGAGTAGGCGACGTACCCCTGGGGCGCCCCGGCGGCCCGCGACGGGTCGAGGTGGAGGAGCTCCGGGGGCACTCGGATCAGCAGGGTCTGGCTGTCGGCCGAGCCGACCGCGCCCTCGGGGAACACGGTCACGAGGCTGTCGAGCGGGATGTCGCCGGCGCGAATCGGGGTGCCGCTCTCGTCGACGAGTCGTCTGCCCGGCCGCCACGACGTCGTGAACAGCTCGCGGCCCGGCGCCGGTCCGAGGGACAGCGCCGGCACCGCGAGCGCGGCCGCGAGACCGGCGAAGGCCGTCAGCAGCATCCCGACGAGGAGCCGCCGCCGGGTGAAGCCCGCCTCCTCCTTGACCGAATCCTCGAGCTCGAGCCGCTCGGCCGGGTCCGATGCGAACGGCTGGCGCTCCTCGACGACGACCGGCGTCGTCATCAGGTCCTGGGCCCAGATCACGATCCCGATACCCAGCGACCCGAGGGCGATGGCCAGCAGGATGCCCTCGACCTGGGTCTGACCACCCAGCACGTACACGACGAGGAGGGCGAGACCGATCAGCCCCGTGATGGCGAACAGGGCCGCGACCAACCACTCGCGCGGCGACCGGACCTGCCTCATCCCGGCCTGGGCTCGCGGATCGGCGTCACGCCCGGTCGCTCCGCTGGCGTCGCCGCTCGATCCAGCGGGTGACGAGGAGGAGGCCGGCGAGGTAGACCAGCCACCCGACGTAGCCTTCGGCGACGGGGCCGACCCCACCGGTGTTGACCCCACCGGGCGTGGCCTTCTCCTTCAGGAACCGAAGATACGCCGCAATCGCCGAGAGATCCTGGTCCGAGACCTGGCGCGTGTCGAAGGCCGGCATCACGCCGGGCCCGATGCGGATCGCCTCGCCAACCTGGGTCGGCGGAACGTCGAGGAGCGGGGGTGCGACAGCACCGCCACCGACGGCATCGCCACTGCCGCCCGCCCCGTGGCACGCGGCGCACGTGGCGACGTAGGCGGCCCGGCCGGCGGCGAGGTCCGAGCTCTGGTTCACCTGGACGCCCGGGATCGGCGGTCCAGTCCCGAGCGAGGCGACGTACGCGACGAGCGCCTGGATCTCCGCCTCGGAATAGACCGGACGACCGCGCCGGACTGCCTCGCCCGGTGCCGGTTGGGGCATCCGGCCGGTCCGGATCATGAAGTCGGCGGCGGCGGCTCCGCTGTTCGTGAGCGCCGGACCGTACGCCGTGCCGCCGCCCTGCGGGCCGTGGCAGGCGGCACAGCTCGTCTCGTAGAGGATCTGGCCGGGAGGCGCCACGACCTGACCGGGCCCGGCAGCCGCGATCGCCGGTCCCGCCGGCAGGGCGCTCGGCGCCAGGGGACCGACCGTCACGATCCAGCCGAGGGCGGCGAGCAGGAGAAGGGTCGTGAGGCCGGTGATGGCCCGGCGATCGACCACCATCAACGAGGCTCCTGATCCGATGGCGGACGGGCGGCCTCGCCAGCGTCCGCCTGACTATGCTACGACCCACCCAAACGCCCCGAGCAGGCCCCACGTGACAGCTGCGCATCAGTTTCTCGGGTTCCTCGCCGTGGCCGCGACGATCGCGCTGCTAGCGGTCGCGGGCTGGTCGGCGATCGCGGTTCGGCGAGATGGGGGAGGGGCGGCCCACCGGTTTGCCGTCGACCGCCTCGTGCTCCTCGTCGTCGGTGCCCTTGCCTCGAATGGGCTCCTCGGGCTCGTGGTGGTCGGCCTCGGGTCGAGGCCGGCCGACGTGCTCCACCTGATCTACGGCCCGGCTGCCCTGATCACCCTCCCGGTCGGGGTCTGGCTCGGCAGGCGCCCTGGGGCGGGCGGCATGACGAGCCCGCTGCGACGGGAGGCGTGGCTTCTCGGAGCGGCGGTCGTGCTCCTCGGGATCGAGGTGCGTCTGTTCATGACCGGCTGACGAGCCGAGCGTCCGTCGGCCCCGACCCCGATCGACGGCGCCGGGTCCACGCCTCGTCGGCCGCGGCCCGGGACGATAGGCTCCGCGACGATGGACGTCCCCCTGATCGCGGGCCTCGTGATCGCCCTGTTCGGCGTCTGGCTCGTCCTCGTCGGCGTGCTGTGGGTCCTGCGACCGCACGACGTCCGCATGGCCGCGCTCCTGCGTGTGGTCCCGGACATCCTGCGACTCGTCCGGAACCTCCTCGTGGACCGGTCCGTGCCGCCTGCGGTCCGCGTCGCGTTGATCGGGCTGCTTGCCTGGCTCGTCAACCCGATCGACCTGATCCCCGATTTCATCCCGGTGCTTGGGCCGCTCGACGACGTCGTCGTCGCGATCCTCGTCCTGCGATTCGTCCGACGGCGGCTGGGCGACGAGGAGATGCGCCGTCGCTGGCCGGGAACGCCAGACGGCTACGACCTCCTCGCGGCAATCCTTCGCTGACCCACACGGCTTGCCGTCCCAGCCGACAATGCGGCGATGCGCATTCTTGTCGTGGAGGATGATCCCGCGATCGCCGCTGCGGTCCGCTCGATCCTGGAAGAGGCCGGCGAGGCGGTGGACACGGCCGGCGACGGCTCGGAGGCGCTCGCCTGGGAGGGGACGTACCCCTACGACCTCCTGATCCTCGACGTCGTCCTGCCCGGGATCGACGGGCTCGCCGTCTGCCGCGAGCTGCGGGCCCGCGGCGCGAAGATGCCGATCCTCATGCTCACGGCCCTCGACGCGATCGAGGATCGGGTCGCCGGGCTCGATGCCGGCGCGGACGATTACCTTGCCAAGCCCTTCGCCGGAGCGGAGCTCCTTGCCCGCGTCCGGGCCCTTCGGCGGCGCGGTGCCGGGGAGGCGGCGCCCCTCCTTCGGCTCGGCGACCTCGAGCTCGATCCGGCCGCCCGCGAGGTCCACCGAGGTGGGAAGCGCATCCGGCTCACGAGCAAGGAGTTCGCCCTGCTCGAGGTGCTGGCCCGCCATCCCGGCCAGGTGTTCGCCCAGGATCGGCTGATCGATGCGGTCTGGGACGCCGATTTTTCGGCGGAATCCAACGTGGTCGAGGTCTACATCCGAAGCCTCCGGCGAAAGATCGACGGCGGTCGCCGCGACGGCCTGATCGAGACCGTTCGTGGGGCCGGCTACCGGCTGCGCCCCGACGGGGCAGGGGACTAGCGATGTTCGCCCGGGCCCGGCGCGGCCTGGCCGTTCGGTATCTCGTCCTCTTCGTCATCGTCCTGATCGCCTTCAGCCTGGTGTTCTTCGTGGCGCTGGCGATCACGCTCCAGCCCGATTTCGACATCGGGCCAGAGGTTTCGAACGAGGACATCGCCCGCCTTGCCTATACACGGGCGCTCGAGCGGATCGCCTTCACCCTGGTGTTCGCGAACGCCATCGTCTTTGCGGTCGTCGGGATCGCGGGGTACTACCTCGCGGACCGCACTCTCCGCCCGATCCGGGAAGCCCATGAACGCCAGCGCCGGTTCGTGGCGGATGCATCCCACGAGATGCGCGGGCCCATCGCCGCGATCCGGGGTACGGCCGAATCGAGCCTCCTGCCGGCGGCCGACGAGACGACCCGGCGGCGAGGCCTCGAAACGATCCTCGACGCGTCTGCACGGCTGGGCCGGCTGACGACCGATCTCCTGATGCTTGCCCGGACCGAACAGGGAGTCCTCGACGTGGCGGCCGAACCGATCGATCTCTCCGTTGTCGTGGCCGAGGAGGTGGAGCGGTTCCAGGCAGGCGTGACCGATCGACGGCTGGCTCTCGACGTGTCGCTTGCGGCGGACCTCGTCGTCCACGCCGACCCGGCCGAGCTGGCCCGGATCGTCGGCAATCTCCTCGACAACGCCGTCCGCCACGGCGGCGAGCCGATCCGCGTCCGCACGTTTTCCTCGGACGGCCGAGCGATCGTCGAGGTCGCGGACCGTGGCCCCGGGATCGCCCTGGCAGACGGCGATCGGGTCTTCGAGCCGTTCTACCGGGTCCGGTCGGACGCCTCCGCGCCGGAGGGCTCGGGGCTGGGGCTGGCGATCGCGGCGGATATCGCGAGGCGCTACGGCGGACGGTTGACGGTTGAATCCAGCCCCGGTTCGGGTGCGCGATTCCGCCTGGAGCTGCCCCGCATTCGATAGGCGAAACGTCCGTCCACAGGCCCTGCGCGGACGGTTGCCTTCAGGTGAGGCTCAGGTCCCGTCGGTACATCTCGGGTAGACCCGACAGCGATATCGGGCCAGCACGAGGCCGAGATGACATTCGATTCCAGCCTGACGGCGCCTGTCCGCCGCATCTTCATCGCGGGTGCGATCGTCGCGATCGTTGCCGCCTGCGGCGGCACCGGCGCCACCGTGCCGAGTCCCACCGCGAGTGCAACCGCCGCGCTCCCGAGCGCCGCGACCTCATCCGACGCGGCCTCGCCGGCCGACTCGACCGCGCCCAGTGTCGACCCGTCGGCGAGCCAGGAGCCTGACACCGGGGCAGGGACCGCGACCGGCGACGTCCCGGACAACGCCGTGTTCCTCACCTATCGCGACGCGACGAATGGCTTCTCGATCCAGTACGTCGAGGGATGGCAGGTCACGAAGGACCCGACCGGCGTCACGATCCGCGACAAGGACAGCAGCGAGGTCGTGCAGGTCGGGGCCGCCCAGACCGACGTGGCCTCGTACGTCTCGGGCACGGATCTCCCGGCCCTCCGCCAGCAGGCGGGCTTCAAGCTCGTCAAGCAGGACACAGTCAAGGTCGGCGCTCGCTCGCTCGTCCACCTCGTGTACGACGTCCCGTCGCCGCCCGATCCGGTCACGGGCAAGCAGGTGCCCTCGACCGTCGATCGGTATTACGTTCCGGGACCGAGCGGGCTCGCGACGGTCTCCCTGTCCACGCCGAAGGGCGTCGACAACGTGGACGCCTTCCGGCAGATGATCGAGAGCTTCAAGTGGGCCTGACCACGCAGGATCCGCCGCGCCGACGGACGATCGCCACAGGCCCGTCGCTGCCGGTCGCCGACGACGCCGTCTTCCGCCTGAGCGACGTGATTCGCGTCTATCGCGAGGCAGACGTCGAGACGATCGCGCTCCGCGGCGTGGACCTCACGGTCGAACGGGGCGAGCTCGTCGCCATCATGGGCCGATCCGGCTCGGGCAAGAGCACGCTCCTGAACCTGCTCGCCGGATCGGACCGGCCGACCGCGGGCCGCGTCCTCTTCCTCGGGCGCGATCTCGCGACGATGGACGACGCCGCCCGCGCCGCCGTCCGCGGTCGCGAGATCGGGATCGTCTACCAGAGCCAGAACCTGGCCCCGATGCTGTCGCTCCTCGAGAACGTCCGGCTCGCCGCGTGGCTCGCGGGCCGACCGATCGACGGGGCCGCCGCCCGCTCGGCGCTGGAGCGCGTCGGGCTTGGCCACCGCGCCGGTCATCGTCCGGCCCAGCTGTCCGGCGGCGAGCAGCAGCGCGCGGCGCTGACATGCGTCCTCGCCGGCCGTCCGACGGTCCTGCTCGCCGACGAGATCACGGGCGAGCTCGACAGCGAGAGCGCGGGTGTCGTTCTCCAGATCCTTCAGGACGTCCACGCCGCGGAGGGCACGACGATCGTCCTCGTCACCCACGACGACGCCGTCGCGGGTCGCGCGGATCGGATCGTCGAGCTGCGCGACGGCCGGATCGTCGCCGATGGGAGCACGAATTGATGCCCGTCGTCCGCTGTGCGGCGGCCACGCGGGCCTTCGTCATTTCAGGTTCGGCGCCGGTTCGCGCGGTGGACGGCGTCTCTCTCGACGTCGAGGCCGGTGAGTTCGTCGCGATCCAGGGCCCGTCGGGATCGGGCAAGTCGACGCTCCTCGGGCTGCTCGCGGGGATCGATCAGGCCGACAGTGGCACCGTGACCATCCTCGGCCACGACCTGGCTCGCCTGTCGCCGGCCGAGCGGGCGCGCCTCCGCCGATCGAGCATGGGCGTCGTCTTCCAGGCATTCGGGCTGGTGAGCTCGCTGTCGGCCGGGGAGAACGTCGCCCTCCCGCTCGCGTTCGACGGCGTGGCCGAGTCCGAGCGTCAGGAGCGAGCCACGGCGGCCCTGGCCGAAGTCGGCCTCGACGGCTTCGGGCCGGCCCGGGTCGATGAGCTCTCGGGCGGGGAGCGCCAGCGGGTCGGCGTGGCCCGGGCGCTCATCGCCGGCCCGAGGCTGATCCTCGCCGACGAACCGGCCGGAAGCCTCGACGACGAGAATGCCGCGCAGGTCCTCGACCTTCTCGTGGACGCGAGCCGGACACGCGGCGCAAG
>DATAQF010000195.1:0-3454 GCA_036264795.1 Candidatus Limnocylindrales bacterium
GCGCCCACTACCCGGCCGAAGCGCTCGTGGACCGGCGGTCGGTCGATTCGCTCGCCGACGAGATCGTCCGCGATGCCACGCTCGGCGTCCGGGAGACGGGGATCCGATCCGGGATCATCGGGGAGATCGGCACCGACAAGCCCTGGCTCAGCGCGCAGGAGGAGCGCGTTCACCGGGCGGCGGCCCGGGCGGCGCGCCGGACCGGTCTCGCGATCACGACCCATGCTGTTCAGTCGACGGTGGGGCTGGATCAGCTGGCGCTGTTCGAGGCCGAAGGCGCCGACCTGTCTCGGGTGATCATCGGTCACGCCGACTCGAATCCGTCGCTCGACTACCACCTCGCGATCGTTGAGCGAGGCGCGACCGTCGAGTTCGACTTCCTCGGCATGCCGTTCACCCCGCTCGAGCGGCACGGCGAGAGCCGCATCGTCGACAACCTCCGCGAGCTGATCGCCCGCGGTCATCTCGACCGGATCCTGCTGTCGCAGGACGTCTGCCATGACAGCCAGCTTCGCCGCTACGGCGGGAACGGCTACACGTATCTGGCCGACACGTTCCTGCCGCGGCTGCGCTCGGCCGGCGTGTCCGATGCCGAGATCCGCGCGATCACCGTCGACAACCCGCGGCGGCTGCTCACCGTCGCCTGAACGCGACGCGCCTCCGAGAGGTGAGTCCGTGTCGTCAGGCTGGAGGCCTCGACCCTCAGCCCTCGAGCGCCGCGTCGAGCGAGATCGCGACGTTGCCCTTGAGCGCGCGCGAGATCGGGCAGCCTTCCTTGGCTTTCTCCGCGGCCGCCAGGAAGCTCTCCGCCGTCGCACCGGGAACCGTCCCTCGGACCTTGATCGCCGATGTCGTCACGGTCCAGCCCGCCTCGAGCTTGTCCGCGCTGACCTCGACCTCGACCGAGAGCGCACTCGGCGCGTGGCCCGCTTTCGCGAGCTCGTTCGAGCAGGCCATCGAGAAGCAGGAGGCATGGGCGGCGGCCAGGAGCTCCTCGGGGCTCGTGACCCCAGCGGGATCTCCCGTTCGCGATGCCCATGTGGTGGGCAGATCGCGGAACACGCCGGTCGTGGCCGCGGTCACCGTTCCGTTGCCGGAGAGGAGATCGCCGCTCCATGTTGCGGTCGCTCGTCGCCTCGTTGCCATGGGCCCAATCCTCCGTGCCGTGTTGTGGTCTCGTATGCTCGCGGACCATCGTCCCACAGGTGCCGACCACGGTCCGGTGCGGTCGCGCCCGGTCCGGGCCGGTGCGGAGACGAGGGCCCATCGCGGCCATGCGTCCGATGCCGTAGGACGCCTCCCGTACCAATCGGCCCCGAAGGCCCGGGACGCGTGAGGGGTATCGACCGACGCGGCGTGCCGGCATCGTCCGTGCATGACCCGATCAACGTTCGCTGCCCCTCGCCGTCGCCTTGCGGCCCTGTCCCTCCTGGCCGTCTTCGGCGCTTCCGTGTTCGGTCCGGCTGCCCCAGCCGCGATCGCGGCCGATCTCCCCGTCGACGCGGCGACGCTGAACGCGCAGGAGGCCCAGATGCTGAGCTTCCTGAACGCCGATCGCGCGGAGGTTGGCCTCGTGCCCGTTCGCGTCGACAGCCGGCTGATGGCCATCGCCCGCGCCCGCTCCGCCGACATGATCGCGAAGGACTACTTCAGCCACACCCAGCCAGACGGCCGGAACGTGTTCGACATCATCGCGGCCAGCGGAATCGCGTGGTATGGCGCGGGCGAGATCATCGCCTGGAACAACTACCCGATGGACGTCACCGCGAGCACCGCCAATCACCAGTGGATGAATTCGCCGGGTCACCACGCGATCGTCGTTTCCGCGGACTTCAACTACGTCGGAGTCGGGCTCGTCGTCGACGGCACGACCGGCAAGAAGATGTGGACCGCGGTCTACATGAAGGGTCCCGACCGGACCGGCGCCCGGGCGAGCATCGCCCGACCGTCGCTCGGCGGCGGGACGATCACCACCCGGCGGGTGACGCTCTCGTGGACCGGGTCGGATGTCCGGCTCCAGGTCCTCACCGCGGGCCTCGGGTCGTTCGTGCTCCAGCGCAAGGTCGATGGCGGCCGCTGGCGGACGATCACGACGACGACGTCTCGCTACCGGCGGCTCTCGGTCCTGAAGGGCCACGTCACGCAGTTCCGGGTCGCGGCCAGGGATCGGGCGGGCAACCGCGGCGCCTGGTCGACCACGACGGTCAACCTCCGCTGACGGCGGCGGCTCGGCCCGGGGCTCGGGTCAGCCGCTCTTTGACCGCTCGAACGAACGGCCGCAGCCGCGTGGATCGCGGCCAGACGATGGTGGTCGACCGGCCGAAGTCGCGATGGGCCGTCACCGCCGCGGCGAACGCCTCCACGAAACCCGGCTCCGCCAGGGGATCGAAGCCGTCCTCCCACCACACGCCGACGATCCGCAAGGTGCCGGTTCGCCGCTCGATCCGCGGCTCGATCCGTCCGACCAACCGATCGCCGAACAGGATCGGCAGCACGTAGTAGCCCCAGCGGCGCCTGGCCGCCGGGACGTAGACCTCCCAGATGTAGTGGAACCCGAAGAGGAGGCGCAGGAAGTCGCGGTCCCAGACGAGCGGGTCCAGCGCGGCCAGGAAGGCAACGCCGGGATCTGCTCCACCCGGGCTCATGGCCGCGTCGATCTCCCGCTCGGCCTGCTCGAGACGCGACAGCTCCTCGGCGAGCACGTAGCGAGTCCCCCGGATCCCCTCGATCTCGACCGCCACCAGCGTCCCGCTCGCGACGAGCTCCGCGTGAAGCTCCCGCCGCCCGGCGGCGCCCAACGGAATGCCCTCGTCGCTGCCGGTTCGCCCATCGACCCGCGGCGTCGTCCCGATCCAGAGCTCGGCGCTCCCCGCTGTTCCCAGCAGACCGTGGGCCCGGTACCGGGACAGCAGCTTGTGGCGGAAGCGATCCCGGATCGGGACGTCCTGTTCGAGGATCTCCGCCGGAAACAGTCGCTCGGTCAGGTCGTAGACGCGCCGATTGCCGTCCCGGCGCGCAAGGCCGAGGATCCCCGACTCGCCGAGTGCCTCGAGGATTGCCCGGACCTGGTTCGTCGGGCGCCAGTACCAGTCGATCGCTGCGCGCGGCTCGACGTCGATCGAGGACATCGGCCCGGTCTCGCGGATCCGGTCCAGGAGCTCCTGAACGAGCGGCGCGTGGTTGCCGAAGGTCTCCGCTTCGTGGCGGCGCCGTGACCGGTCCCATGCGAGGCGATACCAGGGGAGCTGGACGGTCGGCACGAGGGAGAGGCCCTTGTTGTACGTCTCGTACAGGGCCCGATCCTCGTAGAGGAGCCTATCCGTGATTTCGCGGCGGTAGTCCGCGACGCGAGCCAGCAGAACGAGGTCGTGGTTCCGGCCGGCGACGTCGATGGGGTCGAACTGGATCGATCCCAGCCGGTCGAAGACCGCCATGACGCCGCCCTTGTCACCGG
>DATAQF010000264.1:0-4687 GCA_036264795.1 Candidatus Limnocylindrales bacterium
GGAGCCGGATGCCCTCGACGCGATGGTCGCGACGACGTTCGCGAACATCGCGATGGATCTCCTCCGCGACGGCGTGACCGGGCGGATGGCCGCGATCCAGGACGGCAAGTACGCGCACGCCGAGCTGCCCCGAGCCGGCACGCCAGCGCGACGAGTCGATGTGGCCGACATGTACAACGTCGAGCGGTTCCGCCCGCGGTATGAGGGCCGGCTCGGCCACCCGATGCTCCTCATCGGCCTCGGCAGCGGCGTCGGCGCCACGGCCTGAGGGCGCGACAGGCCACGAGGCTAGCCAGGCAGCCCCGAGCGTTCTCGGATGACTCGGGCGAGCGCCGACATGTCCTCGTCGGCATGGCCATCCGCGATCAGGTCGGTTTCGAGCTCGGCGGCGAGCTCGGCGACGGGAAGGTCCGCTCCCATCTCACGGGCAAGGCCGAGCGCGATGCCCAGGTCCTTTCGGTGGAGCGCGACCTTGAAGCCGAGCGGATAGTCGTTCACCCGCATCCGTTCGCTGCGATTCGCAAGGACCCAGCTCTGGGCGGCACCGCCTCCCAGTGCCTCGACGACCTGCGCGACGTCGAGTCCCGCCTTGATGGCGAGGACGATTCCCTCTGCGACGCCGAGGTACGTGCCGGCGAGGATCACCTGGTTGACGGCCTTGACAGCCTGCCCGGCGCCGCTCGGCCCGACATGGGTGATCGTCTTGCCCATGGCGGCAAGCACGGGTCGAGCCCGCTCGACATCCGGCGTTTCACCGCCGCAGAAGATCGTCAATGTCGCCTTCTGGGCCCCCTCGCTCCCACCCGAGACCGGGGCGTCCACGAGCGCCACGCCCTGGTCGGCCAGGCGCGTCGCAAACTCCCGTGTCGCCGAGGGCGAGATCGTCGAGCAGTCGATGACGAGCGAGCCGCGCCCCGCACCCTGGCTGAGCCCGCCTTCGCCAAACAGCACGGCCTCGACGTCGGGCGTGTCCGAGACGCAGATGACGACGATGTCGGCGGCCCGGGCGACTTCAGCCGGCGTGGCGGCCCGTTCCACCCCGAGCGCGTCGAGGTCCGGCGCACGGCCGGGGCTGCGGTTCCAGGCGATCACCCCGAAGCCCGCGCGGGCCAGGTTGGCAGCCATCGCCGCGCCCATCGTTCCGAGCCCGAGGAACCCGATTCGCTCCACGCCCACCTCGCCCAATCGTCCAATTGCATGCCGTCGAACGGCGGCGTGCAAGATCGTAACGGGTCCAGGGGATCGGCTGAGGCGATGGGGCGCCGATGAATGGGCGGCTGCTACGCTCGGCACGACGAGTGCTTCGGGCGACGAGGAGATCGATGGATGCCGTTCATCGCGGTGGCAGCGGCGCTGCTTGCGGGCTTCGCCCACGCCTGGTTCTTCGCGCTCGAGAGCCTCTGGTTTGACCGCCCGAATGTCGCCGCCCGGTTCGGGCTGACGACGCCGGAGCAGATCGAGGCCGTTCGCCCGATGGCCTTCAACCAGGGGTTCTACAACCTGTTCCTGGCGCTCGGGATCGCCGGCGGGCTGCTCCTGGTCGTCACCGGGAACGCGGTCACGGGGCGGCCGATCGTGCTCTTCAGCTGCGCATGCATGGTCGGGGCGGGCGTGGTGCTCGTCGCCACGAACCGGCGGTTCGCGCCGGCCGCGGCCATCCAGGCGGCGCCCCCGCTTGTCGCGATCATCGCTGCGTTTGCCCTGGCCTGAGAATCGAGCGCCGCCCCGGCCAGTGAGGCTCGGAGCGGTGCCGGCAGTGGCGATGATGGCGCGCCCGGCGGGACTCGAACCCACGACCTTCAGGTCCGCAACCTGACGCTCTATCCACTGAGCTACGGGCGCAAATGTCCGCGAGGGAATCTGGCGGAGAGGGAGGGATTCGAACCCTCGGAGCAGGTTACCCCACTCAACGGTTTAGCAAACCGTCGCACTAGGCCTCTATGCGACCTCTCCGTTGCGCGGCGGCCGGAATCCTACCATGGGGGTCCGGCGGATCGGCACCTCCCGGACCGAACGACCGCGAGCCGAATCGGCCCGTCGTTGACACCACGCTCGGCGGGCCGTACCGTCCGCGAGAGACATGAGCACGCTCTTCTACTTTCGACACCCGGCATGACCGACCCCGGAGCCTAGGCCCGGGATCGCGGGCCATGCCGGGTGAAAGCAGAGGTCACGACCTCTGCTTTTTTTGTTGACCAGGAGGGATCCCGAACAGTGTTCGTCGTGATGGCTCGAACCGCGTCGGAGGCCGAGATTCTCGGCGTGAAGAGCCACATCCTCGCCGAGGGGCTGACCCCGTTCGACAGCCAGGGCGGCGACCGGGTCGTCATCGCCGTGGTCGGCGAGATCGGGCCACGAAAGCCCGATCTGATGAGCCGGCTCGGCGGGCTGCCCGGCGTGGAGACCGTCACGCCGATCAGCCGCCCGTTCAAGCTGGTGTCGCGCGAGTTCCGGCCGGAGGACACGGTGATCCGCGTTCTGGACGCGGTCGTGGGCGACGGTGGCCTCACGGTGATGGCCGGGCCGTGCTCCGTCGAGTCCCGCGACCAGCTCTTCGAGACCGCTCACGCCGTGAAGGCCGCCGGCGCGACGGTCCTTCGCGGCGGGGCCTTCAAGCCTCGAACCTCGCCCTACTCGTTCCAGGGCCTTGGGGTCGAAGGGCTGCGCTACCTCGCCGAGGCGCGCGATGAGACCGGCCTGCCCGTGATCACCGAGGTCATGGAGCCGAGCCAGGTCGACATCGTCGCGGAGTACTGCGACATCCTCCAGATCGGCACGCGGAACATGCAGAACTACTCGCTGCTCACCGCGGTCGGTCGGGTGGCGCGGCCGGTGATGCTCAAGCGAGGCTACGGGGCAACGGTCGAGGAATGGCTCATGGCCGCCGAGTACATCGTCAGCTCCGGCAACCCGAACGTGATCCTCTGCGAACGCGGTATCCGGACGTTCGAGACCTATACCCGCAACACGCTGGACCTGTCCGCCGTTCCCCTGCTCCACCACCTGACGCACCTGCCCGTGATCGTGGATCCGAGCCACGCGACGGGGAAGCGCTGGCTCGTGAAACCCCTTGCCGTCGGCGGTGTGGCGGTCGGTGCGGACGGAGTGATGGTCGAGGTCCATCCGCGACCGGATGACGCCCTGTCCGACGCCGAGCAGCAGCTCACCCTCGATCAGTTCCGCGAGATGATGCCGTCCCTGACGGCGGTCCACGAGCATGTCCGGTCGCTCCACGGCGACCCGATCGTGACGGGTAGCGCGCTGGGCATCGGAGCCGCCGGTGGGCTGGGCAAGCATTGAACGCCGTGTCGTCGGCTGATGCCGCCGTCATCCGCCCGGCCGCGCGGCTGCGTGGCGAGCTCGCCGTGCCGGGCGACAAGTCGATCAGCCATCGCGCGCTCATGCTCGCGACGATCGCCGCCGGCACGAGCCGAATCACCGGCTCGGGCGATGGCGCAGACATCCGCTCGACGGCCGCTGTCTGCCGCGCGCTCGGCGCGTCGGTCGAGCGGGTCGAGGGGCAGCACGAGGGATCGGACGCGGATTCGCGATCGGTCACGGTCGACTACGTCGTGACGTCGCCGGGCGTCGAGGGATTGCGGGAGCCTGCGGCCGAGCTGGACTGCGGGAACTCGGGGACGAGCCTTCGATTGTTCGCGGGCATCCTCGCCGGAATGCCGTTTCGGAGCGTCCTCGACGGCGACGATTCATTGCGACGCCGGCCGGTCGCTCGTATCATCGAGCCGTTGCGCTCGATGGGGGCGACGCTCCACGGCGAGTCCGCCGATTCCCTCCCCCCGCTGATCGTGATCGGGCGTGATCCGCTGCGGCCGATCGACTACTCGACGCCGGTCCCGAGCGCGCAGGTGAAGTCGGCGATCCTGTTGGCGGCGCTCCGGGCGGACGGGAGCTCGACGGTGCGCGAGTCGGTCGCAACGCGCGACCACACGGAGCGCATGCTGCGGGGGCGTGGCGTCGTGATCCGGAGCGGACCGGACGACGCGTCGCGGAGGGGCCACGGGGACGCGTCCGGGGTTGCGATCACGATCGAGGGAGGGCAGACGGTGGGGGCGATCGACCAGCGCGTTCCCGGTGACGTCTCGGCAGCCGCGTTCTGGCTCGTCGCGGCGTCGATCCATCCGGATGCAGACGTGACGATCCGTGGCGTCGGCGTGAATCCCACGCGACGGGCGGTGATCGACATCCTCCGGACAATGGGAGCCGACATCGAGGAACGCTTGTCCGGGGACCTGGCCGTGGACACCGACGACGTCGGTGAACCGGTCGCGGACCTTCGCGTCCGGTCCGCAAGGCTCCATGGGATCGACATCGAGCCGACCACCGTGGCAGCGGCGATCGATGAGATCCCGATCCTCGCCCTCGCGGCCGCCGTCGCCGACGGCGAGACGCGGATCCAGGGCGCCGGCGAGCTTCGGCACAAGGAGTCGGATCGCATCGCGGGTGTTGCCTGCGGTCTCGCCGCGCTCGCCGCCGAACTCACCGTGCACGGCGACGACATTCGGATCTCCGGTGGCGCCAGGCTCCGCGGAGCTTCGACCGACAGCCTTGACGATCACCGGCTGGCGATGACATTCGCCGTCGCCGGCCTGATCGCGAGCGGCAATACGACGGTTCTCCATCCGGGCAGTGCCGACATCTCCTACCCGGGCTTCTTCGACGACCTCGG
>DATAQF010000006.1:0-3805 GCA_036264795.1 Candidatus Limnocylindrales bacterium
CGGCTGCCCGAGATGGACGTAGCCAAGCCCGACGTCGACCATCGTCTGGAGCTTCGTCTTGACGTTCGGAACCGCCGAGAAGAAGTCGTTCGCCTCCGAGATCGTCATCTCGAGGACGTCCGCGATCGACTTGCCCTTGAAGTGGATCTCGAGGGCCTCGCGGTTGTAGCGCTTGCCCTTGCAGACCTCGCACGTGACGTAGACGTCCGGCAGGAACTGCATCTCGATCTTCAGGATCCCGTCGCCCTTGCAGTTCTCGCAGCGACCGCCCTTGACGTTGAAGCTGAAGCGGCCGGGCTGGTAGCCGCGGATCCGCGACTCGGGGACGCCCGCGAAGAGCTCGCGGATCGGCCCGAAGAGCCCCGTGTAGGTCGCCGGGTTCGAACGCGGCGTTCGACCGATCGGGCTCTGGTCGATCTCGATGATCTTGTCGATGTGCTCCGCGCCTCTCAGCGCCTCGTGGGCGCCCACCGGCTCCCGCGATCCGTTGAGCTCGCGAGCCAGCGCCCGATAGAGGACGTCGGTGACGAGCGTCGACTTGCCGCTCCCCGACACGCCGGTGATCGCGGTGAACGTCCCGAGAGGCAGAGTGAAATCGATGTTCCGAAGGTTGTGCTCGCGCGCGCCCTTGACGACGAGCTTCTTCAGGCTGCCCTTGCGCCGCTTCGCCGGGATCGGCACCGATCGCTCACCGCGGAGGTACGCGCCCGTGATCGATCGCGGCTCGGCAAGCAGCTCCTCGAGCGTGCCGTTTGCGATGATCTCGCCGCCGTGCTCGCCGGCCCCGGGACCGATGTCGACGACCCAGTCGGCCGTCCGGATCGTCTCCTCGTCGTGCTCGACGACGAGGACCGTGTTCCCGAGGTCGCGCAACCGCGTCAGCGTCGCGATGAGCTTCGCGTTGTCCCGTTGGTGGAGCCCGATCGACGGTTCATCGAGGATGTACAGCACGCCCATCAGCGTCGTCCCGATCTGGGTCGCGAGGCGGATCCGCTGGGCCTCGCCGCCGGACAGCGTCACCGACGCCCGGTCGAGGGTCAGGTAGTCGAGCCCGACGTCGACCAGGAACCCGAGCCGCGCGGTGATCTCCTTCAGCACCTGGTAGGCGATCGTCCGCTCCCGTTCGGTCATCTTCTTCGGCAGCGTGGCGATCCACTCGAGGGCGTCGGTGATCGACATCGTCGCGACATCGGAGATCGACAGTCCGTCGACGGTGACCGCCAGGACCTCGGGCTTGAGCCGCTTGCCGCCGCATGTCGGGCAGGGCCGCGTGACCATGTACTTCTCGAGCTCGGTCTTGATGTACTCCGAGTCGGTCTCGCGATAGCGCCGCTCGAGGTTCGTCACGATCCCCTCGAACGTGGCCTTGTACGAGTTCTCGCCGCGCTCGTGGCGGTACCGGACGAGGACCTTCTCGTCCTTTTGGGCGTGAAGGAGATAGTCGAGCGCCTCCGGCGGAAGGTCCCGGACGGGCGCCTTGAAGTCCCAGCCGTGCGACCGGCAGATCGCCTCGAGGATCTTCAGCCGCCAGGACGCGTCGTTCGCGAGCCGCGCCCACGGCACGAGCGCGCCCTGCTGGAGGCTCTTCGACTTGTCCGGGATCACGAGATCCGCGTCGATCTCGAGCCGGGTCCCGAGCCCGGTGCACGCCGGGCAGGCACCGTGCGGCGAGTTGAACGAGAAGTTCCGCGGCTCGAGCTCGTCCATCGTGAAGCCGTCATAGGCGCAGGTGAAGCGCTCGCTGTACCGCCGCTCCTCGAAGGCCGGTGCCTCATCCCCGTCCCGTGGCGCGGGCGCGATGAGCACCACGCCCTCGCCGAGGCGGAGCGCGGTCTCGATCGAATCGGCCAGACGCGACTTGTCGGGATCCGGGATCGGCTCGCCGGTCTCCGGATCGATCGGCCGACCGTCCGGACCGCGCTTCGCGCCCTCGGGCGCGTCGGCGTAGCGCACGACGTAACGGTCGACGACGACCTCGATGCTGTGGCGCTTGTACTTGTCGAGCGTGGGGGCGTCCGAGAGCTCGTACATCTCCCCGTCGACCCGGACGCGGACGAAGCCCTGCCGCCGAGCGCCGTCGAAGACCCGATCACCCTCGGTCTTGCGATCCTTGATCAGCGGCCCGAGGACGAGGAGCCGCGTCCCTTCGGGCAGCGCGAGCACCTGGTCGACGATCTGCTGGACGCTCTGCCGCTCGATCGGGTGGCCGTTCGGGCAATGAGGATGGCCGGTCCGCGCGAACAGCAGGCGGAGATAGTCGTAGATCTCGGTGACCGTCCCGACCGTCGACCGCGGGTTGCGCGACGCGCCCTTCTGGTCGATCGAGATCGCCGGGCTCAGACCGTCGATCTGATCGACGTCGGGCTTCTCCATCTGGCCGAGGAACTGCCGCGCATACGCGCTCAGGCTCTCGACATATCGACGTTGGCCCTCCGCGTAGATCGTGTCGAACGCGAGGCTGCTCTTGCCGCTGCCCGATAGGCCGGTGATGACGACCAGACGGTCGCGCGGGAAGGCGACCGTGACGTCCTTGAGGTTGTGTTCGCGGGCACCACGAACGACGAGCTGATCGAGCGGCATGTCCCGAGAAGTGTACCGGACCGCGACCAAATGGAACAGGCGTTCGTGACGAGATTCAACGCCAGGGGCGCGCCCATCGGCGTACGGCCGACGATCAGCGGCGCCGGCGAGGCGGTCTCGTGCCCGTGCGACGAAGGACGTTCGGCGTGACCGTTCGATCCCAGGTCGGGCGGTCACGCCAGGCCGCGCCGCGCCCGGTGTCGTCGTGCTCGTCCCGGATGCCGGGCAACCAGTCCGACGCCGTGTTCGCGTCCGTCGCGCCATCGGGACCGTCGTGGTCATCGCTGTCGGCGTCGCTCGCCGGGATGCCGTCGAGCGTGTCCGCGGGCTCCTCTTCGGCCGGCAGGACCGTGACGCTCATGACCTCGAACGACGGTCCTTCCCGCTCGGCGGCCCGCGACGTCCGCTTCCGGTCGGCGGCACCGACGAGCCCCGTCCCCAGCGCCGACGCCGCCCGCTCCGCGGCGCGCCCGACCGTCACCGACGCATCCTGCTCGAGGACCCGGAGCCGGATCTGCTGAATCTCGTCACGCAGCGCCGCCGCCCGCTCGAACTCGAGCTGCTTCGCGGCGTTGCGCATCTCCGCTTCCATCTTCGCGACGAGCTTCTCGATCGCCTTCGTGTTCTCGAGGGTCAACGCGCGACCGGCCAGCTCCTCGCGCTCCGAGGTGTAGACGACCGTGCCTTCGGCGACCGTCCGCAGCCGCTCATTGATGTCGTGGATCTCCTTGACGATCGTCGTCGGCTCGATGCCGTGCTCGGTGTTGTACGCCTCCTGGACGCTTCGCCGCCGGTTCGTCTCCTCGATGGCCGCCGCCATCGACTCGGTCGTCCGGTCGGCGTACATCACGACCTTCCCGCCGATGTTCCGGGCCGCGCGGCCGATCATCTGGATCAGCGACCACGAGCTCCGGAGAAAGCCCTCCTTGTCCGCGTCGAGGATCGCGACGAGTGTCACCTCGGGCAGATCGATCCCCTCGCGGAGGAGGTTGATCCCGACGAGGACGTCGAACACCCCGAGGCGCAGGTCGCGGAGGATCGCCACGCGCTCGAGCGTGTCCACCTCGCTGTGGAGGTACTGGACCTTGACCCCGAGCTCGCGGAGATAGTCCGTCAGGTCCTCGGCCATCTTCTTCGTCAGCGTCGTGACGAGGGCGCGCTCGCCGCGCTCGACCCGCTGGCGGATCTCCTCGAGGAGGTCGTCGATCTGGCCGTCGGTCGGGCG
>DATAQF010000266.1:0-6849 GCA_036264795.1 Candidatus Limnocylindrales bacterium
GGACGGCACGATCGTGTGCCGCCGCTCGGCGAAGAACTCGAGAAACCGCCGGCGGATCTCAGCCGCGGGCAGTGCCTCGATGCGCGGATCGCGCTCGATGAGGGGGGTCGGCATCGGCCGCAATGGTACCGAACGGCAGCCCCGATCGAACCGATGCGGACGGTCCGCCGCCGATCGTCGCCACTCCGGATCGCCGCTCCGCGCCGCTGCTCGTCCCCGCTCGGGGCCGCCGCTCCGGTCCGCCGCCCGGAACTTGTCAGATGACCGCCAGACGGTCCTTCGTCCAGGCTCGGCCGGGGTCGAGGCGTTGGTCGAGCGTGGGCGTCGCCGGCTTCCTGCCACATGACCGCCACGCGGGCAGATGACCGGGACGATCCGGACGAACGCGCGGGTGGCGTCCACATGACAGACATGGGCCGCAACGGCCGAAACGCGAGGGTCTCGGCGATCAGCGACGATCGGCCGACGATCAGTCGCGCGGCTCTTCCGAACCTCGAGACCCGGAGCCGCCGATCGCGCGAGGCGGCAGCCGGCGCCGCTGCCAGATCGTCGAGCCGGCGATCGCGGCGCCGACCAGGGCGCCGAGTGCGAGCCCCCGAGCGAACGTCGATGTCCGCGGATCGTTGCCTCGGCGCTCGCCGGCGACGGCCCGGATCATCGACTCGAGCGGATTCGGCATCGCGTCCCGATCGCTCACGGCCGCACCTTCGGGCGGCGTGTCGGTCCGAGGATCGCGATGACCGACACGAACCCGATCCCGATCCAGGCGACCGCCGACGCCGCAAGCAGACGGAAGTCGCCGATGCGGAACAGGTCGATCCCCAGCCGGGCCCCCAGGGCGTCGCCCGCCCACGCCCCGAGAAACGCGGCAAGGACGAGGAGGGGAAGCTGGCCGCCGGCCGTGCCGCGGATCAGGACGTACAGCCCGCTGTGGAAGATTCCGACGAGCAGGGAGAGGACGAGGGCGGGGCCGAGCACGCGCTGAAGTATAGGTCGATGGAACGCCAGAGCCGGGCCCACCCGGGCCCGGCTCTGGTCGCGGAGAACGCGAGGGCCTACGGCTTGACGCCGGCGATCCACGAACCCCAGTTGGCAAGCTGTGTCCGGGTGTCGCCACAACGGAAGTTCGTGGCAACGAACTCGGACAGCGTGCAGGTCTGGTTGATCGACTCGGCGGCGAACCAGATGGTGCCGTCGGCGGCGACTGCGGATGCGCCGTAGTCGCCCCACCGCTCGACCCCGTTGCCTGCGAAGGAGACGAGCCCGGTGAAGCCGTCAGCCGGCCCGACGCCGGCCTTGACGACCTTGACGGAGCTCGTCCCGTGGGTGGCGTCGAGCGTCACGTACGCGGCGCTCGGATAGGTGTTCGGTCCGGCGAGCGTGAAGCTCATCAGCCCCGAACCGGCAGCCGTGGCCGAGACGGCCGGGAACATCACGCTGTCGGTCGCGACGGAGACGTAGCCGTTCCTGACGAGCGACGGCGTCCCCGACGGGTTGACGATGAACCACGCGATCGCGCTTCGGGTGGGCCCCGTCGGGCTCTTGACCGCCGTGTTGACCGCGCCCCACAGATGACCGTCGGCAAAGACGACCTGGTTCATTCGATCGTCGTTCGAGTTGAGCAGGCTCAGGTGCTCGTTCGCCGACTTCGTCGCGCGGAGGTAGTCGATGAGCGGCGTCGAACCGGGCTTCTGGGTCACCGCCGGCGGCTGGCCGTAGGTCTCGGTCGCGACGATCGACGACGCCAGATGGACGTCCGCGCTGGTCGCCAGGGAGGACGTGTTGGTCAGCTTCCAGACGGCGATCCGGTTGTCGGTGGCGCCGTTGAAGTCCAGGGCGGACAGGAAGTACTCCGTGCCGCCGTTCGCCGACTCCGTGGCGCCGCCCGGGGGCGTCGTCGCCGGCTGGATCGAGTAGGCCTGACCCTCGGCCAGGGTTGGCTGGAAGATCGCCTGCGTCTGGCCGGCGCTGATCGCGCCGCTCTCCAGGGCGCTCTTCGACATCGCGTAGACCATCGCGCCGTTGAAGCCGGCGGTGAAGACGGGGAACTCGTTCGTCGTGAAGTAGAAGCCGTTGGCGTCGGTGCCGATGAGCGGCTGGTCGCCGAGGCACGGGCAGCCGGCGTGGTTCGGGGTCCCGCCGGTGCCGTCGTTGGTCGTGTTGACGACGAACGTGTACCAGCCGTCGGCGATCGGATCGCTCGATTTGCTGACGGCGATGTAAACGTGGCTTCCGCCGGTGAAGTTGCCGGTTCCGGGGTCGATGTCGAGCTGGAGGATCGTCAGGAAGAAGCGGCCCGTCGCGCTGTCATAGAGGCACTTCGGATCGCTCGTGAAGTCGCCGTAGACCGGCGGGCTGCTGCGGACGATCTCGGGTGCCAGCGAGAAGAACTGGTTGAGGGGCACCGCCTTTGTCAGCTCGGCGCCGCTCGTGTCCCGGACGCGGACGACCGTGTTGACCGACTCGATGATCGTGCTGCCGCCGATGCAGAGCGCCTGGTCGGGCGGCTCGAGGCTGAACTGGTTTCCCGCGTAGGCCGCCGACGCGCCGTCGGGAAAGCGGTTGTGGAAATGATCGAGACCGGCGAAGCCGCTCGGCGCGGAGACGACCGCCGACGTGGCCGGTCGGGGCACGTTCGTCGAGGGCACGTGGGCATAGGACTTGTTGCCCGAGATCTGGCGATCGGGGCCGGCCTCGGGATCCTGCTGGATCTCGGTCGAGGTGGTTCCGGTTGCGCTCTTCGAGCCGCCGGCCTTCGACAGGTGGGCGGTCCCGAGCCGCTTGATCGCCACGGTCTGGTGTGAGCCGCCGGACGCCGCCGTCGCGCTGCCGATGCTGCCCATCGTGAGGGCGAGCGCGGCACCGAGCGAGGCGAGCCGGACGAGGGTCGTGCGATGCCTGGATTCCACCGATGTCTCCTCCACGAGATCTGGTGTGTCTACGGCGCGGTGCGCTGTGGCGGACGCGGCGACAAGGCGGGCGAGGGGTTGCCCGGCGACGCAGAGCTTGTCCGTTCACGCACCGGCACGGATTGCAGGCGCGGTCTTCGACGTTCCTGAAGAAACCTCCACTGATGCGGTGGTCGGTCCTGCCGGACGCAGTCGGTCGAGTCCATCGTGGCTCAACCGGACTCCCCGCCCCGGGCACTCCCGATGCCGGGCAGGTCGCTGACCCGGATGTAACCACGTGTCGCCTCGACCGGCAAACGCGGTGTCTCGATCAGCGCGCCGAAATGGTGCTCCCTGGCACCGGTAGCCGTGCCTGTCGGTCAGGCGGTCGGCAGGAGGCGGCCCAAGCCGGCGTCGACGCCCGATCGCTCGATTCGGCCGCCGCCGAGCAGAACCTCGCCGTCGTACAGCACCCCCGCCTGGCCGGGCGCGGCGGCCCAGACCGGCGTGTCGGTCTCGGCGATCCAGCGGCCACCCCGGTGCGGCTCGCCGGGTGTCGCCGGCCGGACCGTCGAGGCCACGAGCGCCGCCCGATGCCGGATCCGGAGCAGCGCCCGGAAGGACCGATCCGGGCCGGGCGGGGAGGCGTCGGCCGTGAACGTCATCGCGCCGAGCGGGACGACCGTCGTCTCCAGATCCTCCCGGCGACCCAGCTGGATCGTGTTCGAGATCGGGTCGATTCGACTGACGTAGCGGGGAGCGTCCGCCGCGACGCCAATCCCGCGCCGCTGCCCGACCGTGAAGCCGGCCGAGCCGCCGTGGTCCCCGATCCGCTTGCCGTCGGGGTCGAGAATCGGACCGCGCTCCGGCCGCCAGCCGGCACGCTCCCGGAGCGCATCGCGGTAGTCGCCGCCCGGGACGAAGCAGATCTCCTGGCTCTCCGGCTTGTCCGCGGTCGACAGGCCGAGCGATCGGGCGATGGCCCGGACCTCGGGCTTCGTGAGATCGCCCAGCGGGAACCGGGCGTGCTCGAGCTGGTCCTGGCGGAGGCCGTAGAGAAAATAGGTCTGGTCCTTCTCCTCGTCGCGGGCTCGGAGCAGGAGCGACCGACCGTCGGCGGTGACAACGCGCCGCGCGTAATGGCCGGTCGCGACGGAGTCGCACTCGTACAGGTGTCGGGCGCGCCCGAGCAGTGCCCCGAACTTCACATACGTGTTGCAGTCGACACACGGGCTCGGCGTCCGACCGTCGAGGTACGCGGTCAGGAACGGCTGGATCACGCCCGCGTCGAACTCCCGTTCGAGGTTCATCACGTAGAACGGGATGCCGAGGTGGGCCGCGACCCGGCGCGCGTCGTCGGCGGCATCGAGCGAGCAGCAGCTCTTCTTGAATTCGGAATAGGTGTCGGCAACGTCGTGCAGACGCATCCAGACGCCCACGACCTCGTGGCCCTGTTCGTGGAGCAGCGCTGCCGCGACGGAGCTGTCGACGCCACCGGACATCGCGACGAGGATCCGACTCACGCGGGATCGGCCCGCTTCGTGATACCGGCGGTCATGCGGCGCCGACGCCCTGCCCGAGCGGGTCCGCGGCGACGGCAACGCCGCCGATCCGCATCGACGCGAGGACGCGCGGAATGATCGTCGCGGCCTCTTCGATCTCCGACTCCGTCGTCGTCCGCCCGAGGGAGAGCCGGAGCGCACCGCGCGCCTCCTCGTCGGGGTAGCCCATCGCAGTCAGGACGTGCGAGACCTCGGTCGAGCCCGTCGTGCACGCCGACCCGACGGACGCCGCAATCCCTTCGAGGTCCAGGGACATCGTCACGGACGCGCCGTCCGTGTCCCGGGCGATCACCGAGAGGAGGCCCGGCAGCCGGTCCTTGGGATGGCCCGTCAGCTCCGTGCCGTCGACCGCCAGGACCGCCTTCTGCAGCCGCTCGCGGAGCCGACGCATCCGCTTGACGGTCTCGGGTCGCTCCGCGGCGGACAGGTCGTAGGCGGTCGCCAGCCCGACGGCACCCGCGACGTTCTCGGTTCCGCCCCGGCGATGGCGTTCCTGGGAGCCGCCCTGCTGCTGGGCGAGGATGTGGGTGCCGTGGCGCAGGTAGAGCGCCCCCATTCCCTTCGGGCCCTCGAACTTGTGTGCACTGAGCGAGAGCAGGTCGACACCGAGCGCGTCGACGTCAATGTCGAGATAGGGCCCGGCCTGGATCGCGTCGACCGCGAAGAGGACGCCGCGATGGCCCCGCACGCGCCGGCCGATCTCGGCGATCGGCTGGATGGTCCCCACCTCGTTGTTGGCGAGCATGATCGAGACGAGAATCGTCCGGTCGGTGATCGCGGCATCGAGCTGGTCGGGGTCCACTCGGCCGTATCGATCGACCGGTAGCTCGACGATCTCGAACCCGAACTTCTCGAGATAGCGGACGGTGTGGCCGACCGCGTGATGCTCGACCGCCGACGTCACGATCCGGTGGCCGCGGGCCTTGCCTGCCCAGGCGGCACCCTTGAGGGCGAGGTTGTTCGCTTCGGTTCCACCGGAGGTGAAGACGATCTCCCGAGGTTCGGCTCTCAGCCGCGTGGCGACCCGCTCGTGGGCCTCGTCGAGGGCCGCCCGCGCGCGGCGCCCGAACGTGTGACCGGACGACGGGTTGCCGAAGTCCTGGGTCAGGAAGGGCAACATCGCGTCGACGACTTCGCGCCGGACGGGCGTCGTGGCCGCATGGTCGAGGTAGATCGCCATCGGCGGGATTGTACGCCGGGCCGCGGACCGTCCCGACTGCTGCCTGTCGGTTCCGCGCAATCTCGATCCCGGTCCCTGTCGAGTCGCGGCAACGCCTGCCGGGCGAGACTCGAGGCTCGCCAGGAGGATCGCCCAGATGGATACGACCACGCCCGAGACGATGTCCCAGCCGATGGACGCCGAATCCACGAGCCAGGACGGACTCGATCATGACGACTGGGTCGACTCGCCGGTCGACGATGCGACCTACGACTTGATGATGGCCCTGGCCTCGAAGCTCGAGGGCATCGACACCTACCACGTCTACGCGCAGGACGGCAACGCCGATCTGTGGCGGACCATCGCCGAGGACGATCGGCGCCACGCCGACCTGCTCCTCACGGCGCTCAAGCAGCGACTCGCCGCGACCTGACCTCGCCACGGTCCGGCGGCGGTCGCCCGCCCGGCCGGCCCACCCGGCCGGCCCGACCTGCCCGCACCAGAACGCACGAACGAGCCATTCCAGGGCCGCCCGTTCGTCCTGGGGTTGCGGCCCGGGACTAGAATCGCGGCATCACCCGGAGGGTGCCGTGGAGCTGAGCCCGATCCTGATCGTCCTCGCCGTGATCCTCGCGAGCGGCGCGGGCCGTGCCCTGACCGTCCTCGGCCGGTCGAGCGATGTCATGGCCAGCCTCTTCGTCCCACCCGACCGCGCGCTCGGCTGGCCGCACGGCGTCCAGGAGGCGGATGCCCCGTGGTCATGGACGGCGCCGAAGCACCCGCGGCGCGACGACGAACGGGATCTCCCTGGGCCGGCCGTCCCGGTCGACACCGCCCGGCTCAGCCCCTCGGTCCATCCTGGCCACGCCGTCAGGGCGGGTTCGTCGCGCGCTTGAGCCGCGGTCCACTAGCGCCGCATCCGCTCCAGCTCAAGCCCGGCTCTTCTCAGGTCGCGGCGTCGGCCTCGCGGCCCCGGGCGCGCCGCCGCTCGTGCTCGGACAGTGAGCGCTTGCGCAACCGGATCGACTGGGGCGTGACCTCCACGAGCTCGTCGCCGGCGATGAACTCGATCGCCGACTCGAGGGTCAGGGGCCGCGGCGGCGTGAGCCGGAGCGACTCGTCGTGGGAGTGGGTCCGGATGTTGGTGAGCTGCTTGGCTTTTGTCGCGTTGACGTTCATGTCACCCGACCGCGAGCACTCGCCGATGATCATCCCCTCGTAGACCTCCACGCCGGCGCCG
>DATAQF010000036.1:0-2624 GCA_036264795.1 Candidatus Limnocylindrales bacterium
GTCGCCAGCGCCTGACGCGTCCGCTCGGCGTTGATCCGGGTCCCGCGGGTCTCCTCCATCCACATCCGACCGCCGCCGGCCCCGCAGCAGAACGTGTTCTTGCCGGACTTCTCCATCTCGCGGAGCTCGAGACCCGGCACCGCGCCGAGCACGTCGCGGGGCGCGGCGACCACACCGTTGTAGCGAGCCATGTAGCACGAGTCGTGGAACGTCACGGAGCCCGCGGCGGCCGCGCCGTCCTCCGCCACTCGCAGGCGTCCTTCGGACAGCAGGCCCTGCAGGAAGACCGAGTGGTGCACGACCGAATACGAGCCCCCGAGCTGTCCGTACTCGTTCCCGATCGTGTTGAAGCAGTGGGGGCATGCGGTGACGATCGTGCGCTCCCCCATCCCGTACCGGTTCAACGTCTCGACGTTGCCGGCTGCAAGCATCTGGAAGACGTAGTCGTTGCCCATCCGGCGGGCCGGATCGCCCGTGCACGATTCCTCCTGCCCGAGGATCGCGAACGACACCCCGGCGGCGTGGAGGCAGGTCGCGAACGCACGGGCGACGCGCCGGTTCCGCTCATCGAACGCGGCCGCACAGCCGACCCAGTACAGAACCTCGAGCTCGTCGAGCCGGCCTGCCGAGGCCATCGAGGCAACCGTCGGGACTTCGAACGGCAGGCCGCGAGTCCAATCGACGCGGGTCGAGGCCGGCTGCGCCCACGGGTTCCCCTGCCCCTCCATCCCCCGGAACGCGCCGGCGAGCTCGGCCGGAAAGCGCGACTCCTCGAGGACGAGGTTGCGGCGGAGCCCGACGATCTTGTCGACGTGCTCGATCAGTACGGGACAGGCCTCGACGCAGGCGCCGCACGTGACGCAGTCCCAGACGGCGTCGTACGGAATGGCATCGTCGACGATCGGCTTGGCCATCGCCGCCGGGTCCGGGCCTCCTCCCTGGAGCCCGTAGGTGTCCCGGACGATCGGGCTGTTCGGGATCAGGTCGAGCCCGTGCTCCGCCTCGACCGACATGTCCCGGATCCCCATGATGAACGCCTTCGGGTTGAGCGGTTTGCCGGTGAAATGCGCCGGACACGCCTCCTGGCAGCGCCCGCATTCGGTGCAGGTGAAGCCATCGAGCAGGTCCTTCCAGCCGAGATCCTGGAGCGACTTCAGGCCGAACGTCGCGTCCTCCGCCTCGAGGTCCATCTTCGGCAGCTGCCCGCGTGGCGCGAGCTTCCGGTACCAGATGTTCGGAAAGCTGGTCGCGATGTGGAGGTGCTTGCTGAAGGGCAGATACACGAGGAACGCCGCGACCAGCGCGATATGCGCCCACCACAGACCGCCGAAGAGGACCTCGAGGGCGCCGGGGCCGACCGACGATCGAAGAGGTCCAGCGAGCGCCACCGACACGAACGAGCCCGGCTGGTCGCCGTACCGGGCGAACTCCGCGACCTGGGCGAGGAGCTCCGTGGCGACGACACCGCCGATCATCGCCAGGATCGCGAGCGCGTCCCGATTGAACGTCAGTCGACGCGGCCGCGAGATGAGCCGTCGCTCGAACGCCCACAGGATCGAGACGATGACGACGACCGCGACGATGTTCTGCATCGCGCCGATCGCGGCCCAGATCGCGCCGTTGAACGGGATGCTCAGGACCGTCTGGATCAGGCCGCCGGTCACGATGTTCGCGGTCCCGATCGTGAGCAGCACGAAGCCCCAGAAGATTCCCGCGTGCATCAGCCCGGCGCGAGGGTCCTTGAACATCTTCGTCTGGACGAACGCGTACTCGATCAGCCCGACGAGCCGTCGCCCGATCTGTCCGAATGGCGCCGGCTGCGGGCTCGCCGGATGGGTCGCCTCGAACACGCGCAGGTGACGGGCCATCGCGAGGGCGAAGATCGCCGCCGCGCCCCAGAACACGACGAAGACGACTGGGTAGGCCGGCACGTCGGCGAAGACCGGGAACATCAGACGTCCTCTCCCGACCGCATCGGCGGCACGTCGCGACCGAAGGCGTGCTGGTTCTCCGTGCTGTCGACCGGGGCGTTGCCCGTGGCATGGTCGAAGGGTCCGGCGAGCGTCTCCATCGCATGTTCGAGGACCGGCACGATCGCCTCGAGGGATTCGAGGGCACCCGTGGGGCTGCCGGGAACGTTGACGACGAGCGTTCGTCCGACGACCCCGACGACGCCGCGGCTCAGCGACGCGAAGGGCGTCTTCAGCCTGCCGTCGGCCCGCATCGCCTCGGCGAGCCCGGGCACCTCGTAGTCGACGACGGCCAGCGTCGCCTGGGGCGTCACGTCACGCGGCGTGAGCCCGGTGCCGCCGGTCGTGACGATCAGCGGATGATGCTCGGCGGCGCCCCGGAGCGCGCCCTCGATCGTCGCCTGCTCGTCGCCGACGACCGATCGCTCGACCGTGAACCCGAGCTCCTCGAGGCGCTCGGCGATCCCGGCTCCGCTGGCGTCGTCGCGCCGGCCCGCGGCGCTGCGATCGCTCGCCGTCAGCACGAACGCCGTCCGTGGTCGCGGCCCGTCCACCGGCGACGCCGAGCTCGACCGCGAGCTCGGCGCCGAGCCGGAGCGGTCCGAATCCGTCATGGGTTGGGGGCTCGTCGCCGGCCGACGACGCGTCCCGCCA
>DATAQF010000081.1:0-4189 GCA_036264795.1 Candidatus Limnocylindrales bacterium
CCTGGCCCATCTGGCCGGACACCCAGGTCGAGTGTTCTCACGTGCCGAGCTCGTCCGCCAGGTGTGGGGCGCGGCGTACTCCGGTGGATCGCGAACGGTCGACGTCCACATTCGTTGGCTGCGCGCGAAGATCGAGCAGGATCCGGCACGGCCGGCCCACCTCACGACCGTCCGCGGCATCGGCTATCGCTTCGACCCGCCCGAACGCTCGCGGAGCGACGGCTGATCCTCGCCCCGCCCGCCGCGTTAATCAAGTCTTAACGATCCACAAAGGCCCGGTTCACCCGGCGCGGCGACGGTTCATGTGTTGTTTCGTGCCCAGACACCGCCGGCGCCCGCCGGTGGAGAGGAGGAATCTTGATCGACCGCACTTGGCGCCACGGCGCCCTCGTGGCTATCGCCAGCCTGTTCATCTTGTCGGCCTGCGGCACCAATGGCGCATCGCAGCCCCCGAGCGCCGCGTCGGTTGCCCCCGCAATGAGCGCGTCGGCCGACACCGGCGCATCCGCGAGCGCGGGCGCCGGCGGCTCCACAGCCGCTGTCACCTGCGCCACCGGCAGCATCACCGCCGCGGGCTCGACGGCGCTCCAGCCGCTCGTCGACAAGGCCGGCAAGGACTTCGTCGCAGCCTGCAGCGGCGCCCAGATCCAGGTTCAGGGCGGCGGCTCGGGTACGGGCCTGACCCAGGTCAGCCAGGGTGCCGTTCAGATCGGCAACTCGGACGTCACCGCGGAGTCGAAGCTGGCCTCCCCGGATGCCAGTGCCCTCGTCGACCACGTCGTCGCGAAGCAGGGTTGGGTCGCGGTCGTGAACACCGGTGTCACGGGCGTCACGAACCTGACCACGCAGCAGTCGATCGACATCTGGACGGGCAGGGTGACGAACTGGAAGGACGTCGGCGGCCCCGATGTCCCGATCGTGCTCGTCCTCCGGCCGGCCTCCTCCGGCACTCGCTCGGTCTACAAGAAGATCGTCCTGGGCGGCGCCGCCGAGGCGACCGGACAGGCCCTGACCGAGGACTCCAACGGCGCCGTCGTGACGGCCGTCAAGGGCACCCCGGGCGCCATCAGCGTCATCGGCTTCGCCTACTACCAGCAGAACCTCGGCCAGGTCACGGCCCTCCAGCTCGATGGCGTCGACGCAACCGTCGACAACATGAAGGCGGGCACGTACAAGCTTGCAGCCGATGGCCACATGTACACGAAGGGTCAGCCCGACGGGTTGACGAAGGCATTCCTCGACTACATGCTCGGACCGACCGTCCAGGGCACGACGATCCCCAGCCTCAACTACGCTCCGGTCAAGTAACCGCGAGATCCTGAGGCGGCCGGCCAACCCTCCGGGTGGCCGGCCGCTGTTCCGTTCCCGAGCCGAACGTCGCCTCCGCTGGAGCCGCCAATGGCCAACGTCGCGATCCCCCTGGGATCCAATCGCCTGGAGCGTACGCGGTCGATCCGCGAACGCATCGACATCCCGCGGCGGGTCACCCTGATCGCGGCGATCCTCGTCGTCCTGGTCGTGGCGCTGCTGCTGGCCTTCATCGGAATCCGCGGCACACGGATGTTCTTCGAGGGCGGCGTCCCGCTGACCCAGATCTTCTCTGCGACATGGGATCCGGGCGCGGATCCGGGCCAGCAGACATTCGGCCTTCTCCCCTTCATCCTCGGCACGATCGGGGTGATGGTTGTCGCGGCGATCATTGCCGCCCCGCTGTCGATCGGTCTCGCGATCTTCATGTCCGAGATCGCCCCCGACTGGGCCCGCAACATCACGCGCCCGGCCATGGAGGTCTTCGTCGGTATCCCGAGCGTGGTCTATGGCTTCCTCGGCGCCAACGTCCTCGTGGACGTCCTGCGCAGCAACTTCCACCAGCAATTCCCGCTGGGCTACAGCTGGTTCGCCGGCTCGCTCGTCCTGTCGATCATGATCCTGCCGACGATCACGAGCATCGCCTATGACGCCCTGATCACGGTCCCCGGCGAGCTCCGAACGGGGTCGCTCGCCCTCGGCACGACGCGCTGGCAGATGATCCGCCACATCCTGCTGCCGGCCGCCCGCGCCGGTCTCATGACGGCAGTCATCCTCGGGATGCTGCGAGCCGCCGGCGAGGCGCTCGCCGTCCAGATGGTCATCGGCAACCGTGCGATCGTGCCGACGGGAATCGGCCAGCCGATCATCACCCTGACGTCCGGGATCACGCTCGACATGGGCAACACGACCGACAACCAGGTCTGGAACATGGCGCTCTGGACGATGGGCCTGATCCTCCTCCTGATGTCGCTGACCTTCGTCTTCCTTGCCCGCCGCATCGGGCGCCGAGGGGCGGCGATATGAACCGAACACTGAATGCCGACCGGATCGCGACCGGGGTGCTCTGGGCGATCGCCGTCTTCGTCGTCGCGATCCTCCTCGCGATCATCCTGAATTTCGTGCTCAAGTCGCTCGGCACGCTCAACCTGTCGTTCCTCTTCGGCGATCCGAGCGACTCGGCGGTCGGCGGAATCGGGCCGCTCTTCTTCAACTCGATCTACCTGCTCGTCGTGACCCTCCTGATCACCGTCCCGCTGGGGACGCTCGGCGGCATCTACATGGCCGAATACGCCCACGAGGGCCGCGTGACGAACGCGATCCGCTTCAGCCAGGAGCTGATCAGCTCCGTGCCCTCGATCGTCGTCGGCCTGTTCGGCCTTGCCCTCTTCGTCCGGGCGACGGGCGGCTACACCGCTCTCGCGGGCGCCCTCGCCCTCGCCGTCTTCAACCTGCCGCTCATGTCGCGGCTCGCGGAGCAGGCGATCCGGGCCGTGCCCGATGACGAGCGCGCCGCGAGCCTGGCCCTCGGTGCAACGAAATGGCAGACGATCACCCGCGTCGTCCTGCCGATCGCGATCCCCGGCATCGTCACGGGGATCATCCTCACCGCCGGTCGGATCTTCGGCGAAGCCGCGGCGCTGATCTTCACCGCGGGCTCCTCCACGCCCACCCATTTCGACTACGGGTACTTCAGCCTGACCGACCCGCGCTCGCCGTGGAGCCCGTTCCACACCGCGACGACGATGTCCGTGTATATCTGGCACATCAACTCCGAGTCGATCCTGCCCGACTCGATCCGGATCGCGGTCGCGAACACCGCGTCCGCTGTCCTGATCATCACCGTCCTGGTCTTCAATCTCGGCGCCCGCGGCCTTGGCCGCGCCCTCCAGAAGCGGGTCACCGGTGCATGACCCGCTGCCCTCCCAGACCCTTCCCCCGAGCAACGAGGACGCCATGGCCGTCGTGACCGAACCCACAAGCGAGCAGGCGCAGCCACTTGCGAAACCGGAGGTCCCGGCAAGCCGAGCACGCGTTCGCGTCGAGACACCGGCTTCGCCCGAGACGGCGAAGCTCGGCATGGACAACGTCGACGTTGCCTACGGAGCGAAGGTGGCGGTCAGGGGCGTGACGCTGGCCATCGCCGCGAACGCGGTCACCGCGTTTATCGGACCGTCGGGCTGCGGCAAGAGCACGGTCCTGCGCTGCTTCAACCGGATGAACGACCTCATTCCCGGCGCTCGTGTCGAGGGTCAGGTGCTCTTCAACGGCGAGGACGTCGGCGGACGCGATATCCAGCCCGTCGACGTCCGGAGGCGGATCGGGATGGTCTTCCAGAAGCCGAACCCGTTCCCGATGTCGATCTACGAGAACGTGGCGTACGGCCCGCGCCGGCACGGCGTGAAGGACCGCCGCCGGCTCGACGAGATCGTCGAGGGCTCGATCAAGCGGGCAGCGCTCTGGGACGAGGTCAAGGACGACTTCCGGAAGAAGTCCGGGCTCGCTCTGTCGGGCGGTCAGCAACAGCGGCTCTGCATCGCGCGGACGCTCGCGACCGAGCCCGAGGTCATCCTCATGGATGAGCCCTGCTCGGCCCTCGATCCGATTGCAACGCTGAAGATCGAGGCCTTGATCTCCGAGCTCCGCGAGGCCGTTACGATCGTGATCGTCACCCACAACATGCAGCAGGCCTCGCGGGTCAGCGATCGAACCGCGTTCTTCACGCTGGGCGAGGACCGCGCCGGGCGCCTCGTCGAGATCGGCGAGACACTCCAGATCTTCACGAATCCCAGGGAACAGCTGACCGAGGACTACGTGTCCGGCCGATTCGGCTGAGCCGACCGAGGAGGACCATGACGGACGACGACGAGCTCACGACCGG
>DATAQF010000089.1:0-12030 GCA_036264795.1 Candidatus Limnocylindrales bacterium
GCGCCGGCGATGCAGCCGAAGCTGACGGTCACGAGCTCGGGCCTGCCGGCCGAGACGACGACCGTCCTCCTGGAGTCGCGCGGCAAGGTCTGACGCCCGCCCGACGGCCCGAGCCTACGAGCGATCCAGCACCACGCGGCCACGCTTGATGACGACCCGGACGAGATCGGCGGCCGGCCAGTAGGGGATCTGGCGCGAGGTCGGGACGTTCCAGATCGTCACGTCGGCCTGCTTGCCCGGCTCGAGCGAGCCGATCTCCCCGGCCCGACCGACGGCCGCGGCTGCATTGATCGTGACGGCGGCGAGGACCTCGTCCGGCGTCATCCGGAGGTTGAGGCACGCAGCCGTCATCGCGAGCGGCAGGCTCGGAGTGGGCGAGGTGCCGGGGTTGAAATCGGTGCCGATCGCGACGGGGATGCCGCGATCGATGAACGTCCGCGCCGGGGCGTGATGGCTCTTCATGAGGAACAACGTCGTTGCGGGCAGGAGCGTCGCAACGACGGGGTGATCGCCGGAGGCCGTCCCGGCCAGCGCGTCGATGCCCGCCTCCGACGGGGAGGCGAGATGATCCGCCGATGAGGCTCCGATCTCGGCCGCAAGCTCCGCGCCGCCGCTCGGTGCCAGCTCGTCCGCATGGAGCCGCGGTCGCAGGCCGTAGCCCGCGGCCGCCTGGAGGATCCGCCGCGCCTGGTCGGCGCTGAAGACGCCGTTCTCGCAGAACACGTCCGCCGCGACCGCCCGGCCCTGGGCGGCGACGCCGGGGAGCTGTTCGTCGATGAGCTGCCGCACATACGTCTCGGTCGCGTCCGGCCGGTCGCGCAGCTCGGGTGGCACGGCGTGTGCGCCGAGCCAGGTCGGAACGACCTCGATCGGTCCTTCCTGCCCGAGGCGATCGGCGACATCGAGGAGGCGCAGCTCCGTCGGCAGGTCGAGGCCGTAGCCGGACTTCGCCTCGACCGTGGTGACCCCGTGGCCGAGCATCTCGTCGAGCCAGCGACGGCCGTGGGCCGCAAGCGCCTCGGCCGATGCCTCGCGGGTCGCGCGGACCGTGGACAGGATGCCGCCGCCCGCCGCGAGGATCTCGAGGTAGCCGGCACCCTGCTGGCGAAGCTCGAGCTCCCCTTCCCGGCTGCCGGCGAACAGCAGGTGGGTGTGGGGATCGACGAGGCCGGGCGTCACGGTTCCGCCGTCCGCGTCGAGCCGGGCGAACCGCTCGCGCGGATAGCCCTCGCCCTCGAGGATCTGGTCCATGTCCGAGCGACCGGCGACCGCGATCACGCGGCCCTCCCAGATCGCGAGAACGGGCGCTCGATCCGAGCCCGCTCCGCCGACCGATGCCGCGTCGTGGCGATCCACATCACCCTGGGCCGCGCCGCGCCGGACGTCGCCGGCCATCGTGACGATCTCCGCGGCGCCCATGACGAGGAGTCCGGGCGGATCGGGTTGCCCCCGACCACCGGGCAGGACGCGGAGGGTCACGTCCGGCTCGCGTCCCTCATCGCATCCCCATCCTGTGCATCGCCGGCTGCCTCATCGCGCGGATCCGCTGCGAGCGGCGTCCAGGCGAAGCTCGAGCGCCTGCAGCGGCGAGAAGTCGCGAAGCCGGAGGAACGCGGCCGCCGCGGCGAGCCGATCGTTCAAGGGAGCGTCGGAAGGCGCGCCGACGTGATCGGCAACGTCGAGGAAGGCGTTGACGGGTGCCAACCCGATCAGCTCGGACTCGAACAGCTCGATGCCATCCTCGGCCGCCTCAGACCGCACGGTCTCCCAGACCCGCCAGAGCGGGGTCACGCGCGCGTCGAGGACGTTCATCGAGACCTGGGCCCGCCCCAGCTCGTCGATGAAGAAGCCGTTCGCCTGGACCTTCGGCAGGCCGCCGCCGGACTCGCGGACCCGGCGGGCGATCCGCTTGGCCAGCTCGACATCGGGCGACTCGAGGTTGATGTTGTAGGCGATGAGGAACGGCCGAGCACCGACCGCGACCGCACCGGCGGATGGGTGCATCGCCGCCCGTC
Source organism: Candidatus Limnocylindrales bacterium (assembly GCA_036264795.1). Lineage (GTDB taxonomy): Bacteria > Chloroflexota > Limnocylindria > Limnocylindrales > CSP1-4 > CF-46. Next base: position 2,016 of record DATAQF010000089.1, read on the forward strand.
CGGCGTCGGGCTCCCGGCCGTGCTGCGAGATCTCGACCTTCAGGCCCTCGTACTGGCCACGCCGAACGTCCGCCAGCTTGACCCGATCGGAGCGGCGCGCGGCCTCGGCGTACAGATAGACCGGCAGGTCGAACCGTTCCGCGACGCGGACGGCGAACGCTCGCGCGAGCTCGATCGCCTCGTCCATCGTCGTGTCGCCGAGGGGCACGAACGGAATGACGTCGACCGCGCCGATCCGCGGGTGCTCGCCCCAGTGCGAATCCATGTCGATCTCCCGCACGGCGACGGCGACGAGGCGCTCGAGGGCCTCGGACACCTCCCCCGCCGGCCCGGCCAGCGTGAACACCGAGCGGTTGTGGCTCGCGTCGCTCGTCCGGTCGAGCAGGTGGACCCCGGGCACGGACGTGATCGCGGCGGCGAGGCGTTCCACGACATCGAGCCGGCGTCCCTCGGACACGTTCGGAACGGACTCGACGAGGCGATCGGACAGACCGGCCGGAAGCTGGGGCATCACTCGCTATCGTGCCACGGGCCGACCGACCGAACCGGGCGGACCCGCCCGACGCATGCGTTGACTAACGCATGTTAGACGTTAGACTAACGACCCACTCTCCCCGAACGACGCCCACACAGTTCGAGGTGCCCGTTGGCCGTGCCGACCCGTCCCCGCCGGAGCCTCTTCCACCATCCCAATTACCGTCGGCTGTGGGCGGCCGCGACCGTGTCGCTGTTCGGGACGCAGGTCAGCCAGATCGCGATCCCGTTCATCGCCGCGGTCCTGCTGAACGCCTCGGCCGGCGAGGTCGGGCTCCTCACGACGATCGAGTTCCTGCCGTTCCTCCTGTTCACGCTTCCCGCCGGGGTCTGGGTCGACCGCTTCCCGAAGAAGCGGATCCTCGTGATCGGGGACCTCGGCCGGGCGGTCATGCTGGCCTCGATTCCGATCGCGTACTTCGTCGGCGGCCTCACGATCTGGCAGCTCTATCTCGTCGGCTTCGTGAACGGCGTGATGACCGTGTTCTTCGACGTCGCCGACCAGTCGTACCTGCCGACGATCCTCGAGCGCGACGAGCTCGTCGAGGGCAACTCGAAGCTCCAGATCAGTCAATCGTCCGCGCAGATCCTCGGCCAGCCCTTCGGCGGCGGCATCGTCGCGGTTCTGACCGCCCCGGTGGCCGTCTTCATCGACGCCGTCAGCTACCTGGGCTCCGCCGCCTTGATCCTGTCGATCCGGGAGCGCGTGCGGACCGCCGCCTCGGCCTTCGGGGCGACCGTGCCTCCATCCGATCCCGCAGCTGTCCTCATCGCGACCGAATCCGACAACGTCGCGCCGTCGCCCACGGCCGGTGCCTCGGTCGCCGTCGAGGCCGCGGCAGCCGCCGAGAAGCCGGCCCAGGATGCCGGCGGCATGCGCCAACAGATCATGGACGGGCTTCGCTACATCCTCCGGCACGAATACCTCGGGAACATCGCGGCGACGACCGCCACCTCGAACCTGTTCGGCAACATCGCCTTCGCGATCTTTCCGGTCTTCGCGTACAAGGTGCTGCTGCTGAGTCCCGCCGAGGTCGGCACGATCGGCGGCCTCGGCGGGGCCGGCGTCCTCCTCGGCGCGCTCGGCGCGAATCGCGTCCAGGCTCGGCTCGGCGTCGGGCGGACGATCATCCTGTCGGCCGCGGCGACCGGACCGGTCGGGCTTCTCATGCCGCTGGCATCGCCCGGGACCGCCTTCTGGCTCCTGGCGGTCTCGTTCTTCCTCGGCGGCGGCCTCAACGTGATGTACAACGTCGCCCAGGTGAGCCTCCGTCAGGCGATCACGCCGGAGCACTTCCTCGGCCGGATGAACGCGACGATGCGATTCCTCGTGTGGGGCACGATCCCGATCGGGTCGCTGATCGGGGCCGGCCTGTCCGAGGTGATCGGCGTGCAGGCGACGGTCTGGGTCGGGTCGGGGCTGATGACGCTCGCGTTCCTGCCCGTCCTCTTCTCCCGAGTTCGCGGCATCCGCACGATCCCGACCGAGGAGCCGGCCGCGGGTTAAGGTCCGGCCTGGCTCGCGGTCGGCGGCATCGGGACCCGGATCCCGCGCTCGCGGGCGACCTCGATCGCCCGCTCGTAGCCCGCGTCGACATGCCGAACCACGCCCATCCCCGGGTCGGTCGTCAGGACGCGTTCGAGCTTCCGCGCCGCGAGCTCCGTGCCGTCGGCGACGACGACCATCCCCGCGTGCTGCGAGTAGCCGATGCCGACGCCACCGCCATGATGGATCGACACCCACGTCGCACCGGCGGCCGTGTTGACGAGCGCGTTGAGCAGCGGCCAGTCGGCGACCGCGTCGGAGCCGTCGGCCATCGCCTCGGTCTCGCGGTTCGGCGACGCGACGCTTCCCGCGTCAAGATGATCGCGGCCGATGACGATCGGAGCGCTGACCTCGCCTCGGGCCACGAGGTCGTTGAACGCGAGTCCGGCCCTCGCCCGCTCGCCGTACCCGAGCCAGCAGATCCGGGCCGGAAGGCCCTGGAACGGCACCTTCTCCTGGGCCATGGCGAGCCAGCGGCGCAATCCCTCGTCCTCCGGGAACAGCTCCAGGATCGCCCGGTCCGTGCGGGCGATGTCCGCCGGATCGCCGCTGAGCGCGACCCAGCGAAAGGGGCCGCGGCCTTCGCAGAACAGTGGTCGCACGAAAGCCGGCACGAAGCCCGGATAGTCGAACGCGTTCTCGACGCCGGCGGCCTGGGCCTGCGCCCGGAGGTTGTTGCCGTAATCGAAGACGATCGCTCCGGCTTCCTTGAACGCGAGCATGGCCCGGACGTGGTCGGCCATCGCCGCCATCGAGCGCTTCGCGTATTCGTCGGGCTGGGTGCGTCGGAGGATCGCCGCATCGTCGAGTGAGATCTCCGCCGGCACGTATCCGCCGAGCGCGTCGTGCGCGGAGGTCTGGTCGGTCACGACGTCGAAGCGCTCGCCGGCTCGGGCCCAGGCGGGCTCGATCTCCGCCGCATTGCCGATCAGGGCGATCGATTCCGCCCGGCCGGCAGCCGCGGCCTCACGAGCCCACCGAAGCGCCTCGGCCGGATCGTCGCTGAGGCGGTCGACGTAGCCGATCTCGAGCCGTCGGCGCGCCCGGGCTTCGTCGACTTCGATCGCCAGGCAGACACCCTCATTCATCGTGATCGCCAGCGGCTGCGCCCCGCCCATGCCGCCCAGCCCGGCGGTCAGCACGATGCGCCCGGCGAGCGACCCACGGAAATGCTGACGCGCCAGCTCGGCGAACGTCTCGTACGTGCCCTGGAGGATGCCCTGGGTCCCGATGTAGATCCAGGAGCCGGCCGTCATCTGGCCGTACATCATCAGGCCCTTCGCCTCCAGGTCCCGGAAGACCTCCCAGGTCGCCCATTTCCCGACGAGGTTCGAGTTCGCGATCAGGACGCGCGGCGCCCACTCGTGCGTTCGGAAGACCGCGACCGGCTTGCCCGACTGGACGAGCAGCGTCTCGTCGTTGGCCAGGGCACGAAGCTCACGGACGATCGCGTCGAAGGCGTCCCAGCTGCGGGCGGCGCGCCCGGTTCCCCCGTACACGACGAGCGCGTCCGGGTTCTCGGCGACGGCCGGATCGAGGTTGTTCATCAGCATCCGGAGGGCGGCTTCCTGCTGCCAGCCCCGGCACGTCAGCTCGCTCCCGCGCGGTGCGCGGACGGGGCGTGGACCGCTCGTCATCGGAGGAGCCCTGCTTCGCTGGTCGGATCCGGAACATGACTCACGGCTTGATCCCTTCGATGACCTTCTCGGCGAGCGCCGGCGATCCGATCGACATGACCGTGACGATCGCATCGCTCTCCGCGACATGGACGTGATAGGTGAAGACGCCGCCCGCGCACGTCCCGATGAACGTCGTCCGGCCGTTGATCGTCGTCTCGGCGTGGCGCGACACGCCGCCGGCTCTGGTGCAGACGGCGCTGTCGTACGTGTCGCGCCACGACCGGAACCACGTGTCGTCGAGCGCGGGATCCCGCAGGCGCGCCACGGTGACGACCGCGAGACCGGGGGACCCGCTGGCCGCCGGCGCATCGACGGTGGCAATCGCCAGCCCGGAGATCCGTGCCGCGAGCGTCGGGTCCTCGGCGGTCGTCGTCGTGCTCGTTGCGTCGTAGGCCACGGTCCGGCCGTCGATCTGCCCGGGCACGAGCGCGAGCAGCGTCGGATCGGCGGCGACGGTCAGGCCGCTCGCCGCAGGCGCACCCGGCGAGCTCGCGGCGGCGACGGCGGGCGATGACCCGACCGACATGGAGGGGGCCGCGACCGCGGTGGCCGCGACCGCGGATGCCGGCGACGATGTCGGCGGGGGTCCGGACCCGCAGCCGGCAACGAGCATCACGAGGATCGCGAACCGAGGGAGTCGCGGGTTGCCGTCCCTCAACCCGGCAGCCGCTCCGGGTCGATCTCGGGCCGGGTGAACGCCGATTCGTAGAACTGGAGCGGGTTGCCCTCGGGGTCCCAGAGGAAGCAGAACGAGCCGTATGCCGTCCGGATCACCGCCTCGTGGCGGACGCCGGCCGCGTCGAGCCGCCCGATCGCGAGGTCCAGGTTGTCGACGATCAGCTCCGGGACGACGCCCCCGAGCCGGTAATCCTTCGGCTCGGCGGAGGCGTGGCCGCCGGAGATGAGCGACAGGCTCGTTCCCTGCGTCGCGTCGAACCGCAGGAACGTCTTCGTTCGATACAGCAGTCGCAGCCCGATGACGTCGCGGTAGAACCCGAGCTCGGCCTCCGCGTCCTCGACGAAGATCAGCGCCCCGCGAACCTTGCTGACGTTTCCGAGCGCCTGGATCATCGACATCGATCCCCTCGCCAGCGGTATCTGATGAGGGCGACGGTAGCACCCGCGCGTGGCGGGCTCGCGCCGCTCAGGACAGCTCGCGCCTGACGACCGGGTAGCGCTCGTCGTCGACGGCAAGCCCGAAACCGGCCGCGAGCCAGAACTCCGGTGTCGCGGCGCTCGTCGCGTCCGGGCGCGTATGGCGCTCGGGATACGCCTCGACCGCCGCGAAACCCCGGCCCGCGAGGTCGTCGCACACCGCCCGGACGAGCGCGATCGCGTGGCCCCGGCCGCGCGCCTCCGCGGTCGACGCGATGCAGGTGATCACGGCCGGCAACGGCGCCTCGGGTAGCTGTGGGTAGAGCTCGCGCAGCCGCTGGGCGCGCGGGTAGGCGGAGAGCGGGCCGAACTGCGCGTAGGCCGCCGGAACGTCGTCGGCCAGGAGCACCTTCGCATAGCTTCCGAAGACCGCGAGCCCCCGGCCGAGCAGCGCGAGCTTCCGCGGAGCGCCGGCGGCGACGGCAGGTCCCGCGGCCGGCGTCGGCGCAAACGGGTTGGCGATGGGGGCCTCGTCGTCGTCGGCGAAGGGATTGAATGCGGGTGGCCTCGTGCCGGCCTGTGCGAACGGGTTGAACGAGGGGGCCTCGTCGCGGGCGAAGGGATTCGTGGCGGGAGTCGGACGAGACGACGGTGGTGGGGCGGCTGGTGTGCCGTCGAGCCAGCCCAGCCGGGCCGCCTTCGACCCGCGATCGGCGTCCTCCCAGTAGTCGCAGGAGCGGTGATCGAAGCCGGGGTCCGCGCAGGGCGGGATGAGGCGAAACGACGGCTCGTCGGTGACGTCGACGATTCGGACCGCCGCCATCAAGACGTCCCCACGAGGTCGACGAGGATGCCTTGCCGGACGAGCCCGGTCACGGCAGCAAGGTCCGGGCCCGGCTCGCGATCTCCGTTGAGCCGGGTGGCAACGGCCCGGATCCGCCGCTGCGCCTCCGCGACGCCGGCGCCCGGCAGCGCCCGGGGCCCGGAGCCATCGTCGTCGGTTGCAAGGAGATCCGTCCGCAGGTCGATCGCCTGGGCGGCCACGAGAAGCTCGATCGCGAGGATCCGCTCCACGTGCTCGAGCACGGTGCGCGCGTGACGAGCTGCGATCGAGCCCATCGAGACGTGGTCCTCCTGGTTGGCGCTGGTCGGAACGGAGTCCGCGGACGCCGGGTGGGCAAGAACCTTGTTCTCCGAGGCCAGAGCGGCGGCCGTGTATTGAAGGATCATCAGGCCCGAGTCGAGCCCGCTCGCCGCGGCGAGGAAGGCCGGCAGGCCGCCGTTCAGCCGTGCGTCGAGGAGGAGCGCGGTCCGTCGCTCGCTGATCGATCCGAGCTCCGAGATCGCGAGCTTGGCGAAGTCCAGGGCGAGCGCGATCGGCTCGCCGTGGAAGTTGCCGCCGCTGATGACCCGGCCGCCGCCGGTCGCGAGCGCGTCCTCGGCGGCGACGCCGCCGTCCGGGAAGACGAGCGGGTTGTCCGTCGCGCTGTTCATCTCGATGTCGAGGACGCGCCGGAGGTGGTCGAGGGCGTCGCGAACCGCGCCGTGGACCTGGGGCACGCAGCGCAGCGAGTACGGGTCCTGCACCTTGTGCGCGGTCGCCTTGTGGGACGCCTGGAAGCCCGAATCGCGGAGCAGGTGCCGAAGCTCGGCGGCGACCTCGATCTGGCCGGGATGCGGCCGGGCTAGCTGGTACGCGGCCGAGAAGGCAACGTCCGTGCCGAGCAGCGCCTCGACGCTCATCGCGGCGGCCACGCTCGCCGTCCGGCCGAGACGATCCGCATCGGCGAGGAGCAGCGCACCGATCGCCGACATCAGCTGGGTGCCGTTGAGCAGCGCGAGGCCCTCCTTCGCCTGGAGGACGAGCGGCTCGAGGCCCAGCTCTCGCAGCGCGATGAGCGCCGGCCCATGATGCCCGTTGAGCTCGACCTGCCCGCGGCCGATCAGCGGCAGCGCGAGATGCGCGAGCGGAGCGAGATCGCCTGACGCGCCCACGGATCCCTGCGCCGGCACGACGGGGTGGAGCCCGAGCTCGAGGAACGCGAGGATGCGATCGACGAGCAGCGGCCGGCAGCCGCTGTGGCCGAGCGCCAGGGTGTTCGCCCGAAGGAGGAGCATCGCTCGAACGACCTCCTGGTCGAGCGGCGCGCCGACGCCGGCCGCGTGGCTCATCAGGAGGTTCTCCTGGAGGCGCGGCGCATCGGCCGGCGCGACGAACCGGTTCGCCAGGTCGCCGAACCCGGTCGTCACGCCGTAGACGACCGCGCCATCGGAGACGAGCCGTTCGATCAGGTCCCGCGACTCCTGCATCCGTCCGCGCGCAGCCTCGTCGAGCACGACGCGTCGACGGCCACGGGCGACGGATTCGACGTCATCGATGGTCAGGTCGGCGCCGGTGAGGACGATCGGGGCGTCGGGGCCGGAGCCCCTCGGTTCGGTCACGATGGGCAGGATAGTCGGCTATTCTCGGCGCGGTCCGGCGCAACGGCCGGCTCGACACCTCCCCGATTGCCGCGCAGCATCCGAGGCCGCCTTGCTTGCCTTCATCGATCAGATCGTCATTCCATTCCTGAACAGCCTGTACGGCGCGGTCGGGTACCTCGGAGTCACGATCGCGATGGCGATCGAGTCGGCGATGATCCCGCTCCCCTCGGAGCTGATCCTTCCCTACGCCGGGTTCCTGGTCTCCGATCCGCTCCAGATCGAGCCGCTCACCCACGGGAAGTGGGAGTTCTGGCTCGTCGTCATCTCGGCCACGATCGGGAACACGATCGGCTCGCTGATCGGCTACGCGATCGGGGCATGGGGTGGGCGTCCGTTCCTCGAGCGGTACGGCCGCTATCTGCTGATCCGGCCGCACGAGATCGCACTCGCGGAGCGCTTCTTCGAGCGCTACGGTGCGGCGACCGCGTTCTTCAGCCGTCTCCTGCCGATCGTCCGGACGTTCATCAGCTTCCCGGCCGGCGTGGCCCGAATGCCGATCGGGCGGTTCATCGTCTACTCGACGGCGGGCGCCTTCCTGTGGTCGACTGCCCTCGTCTATGCCGGGACCGTGCTGGGCTCGCGCTGGACCGACATCCGCCACGCGCTCCAGCCGTTCGACCTCCTGATGGCGGTCGGGGTCGTGGCGCTCGTCGCGCTGTTCATCTGGTGGCGTCTCGGGATGCCGGGCCGTCGCCGCACCGTCGACTGAGGGCCACGCCAGCCAGTCAGGCTCGGTCGCGCTCGTCCGGCGCCCCGCCCGATCGGAACGCGCGGTAGAGCAGCAGGTCGTAGAGGATCTTCAGGCCGCCTGCCAGGAAGAACGGCAGCGCCGCGAGGCCGCCGGTCGCGACGAGCGGCGCGGACAGGATCGGCGAGAGCGCCGCGCCGGTCGTCCGGGCGATGCCGGTCACCCCGGCTGCCGCCGATCGCTCGTCAGGCTCGACCACGGCCATGACGTACGACTGGCGGGTCGGCACGTCCATCTGGCTCAAGCTGAATCGGAGAAGCAGCACGAGGATCGCGAGGGTCAGGTTCGGCATGAGGGGCACGAGGATCAGGAGGACGTTCGACGGCAGGTGGGTGAAGACCATCGTGTTCACGAGCCCGATCCGAGCAGCGATCCGGGATGCGGACAGTGACGAGACGGCCGCGAGCAGGTTCGCCCCGAAGAAGATCCCCCCGAGAACGGCCGGCTCGACCCCGAATCGGAGGTGGAACCAATACGCCATCAGGCTCTGCGGAATGAACCCGCCACCGAAGGCGTCGATCGCGAACAGGCCCGACAGGCGAGCGACGATCCCGGTCGAGCGCCCGAGCCCGAGCCGCCGCCGAACCCCATCGTCGGACCTGCCCGCGTGCCGCGCCTCCACCGCGGGACTGACGCGAGCGAACACGAACGCCATGACCAGCCCGACCAGGGCATATCCGACGACGATCGCTCGATAGGCGTCGGCCGGTCCGATCCCGGCGTTCAACAGGAGCTGGCTGATGAGTCCTGCGGCGAGCGCTCCGACGGCCGTCGCGACGTACCCCGCGAGGTTGTACCAGGCGAACGTCGGCGTGCGCCGAGCGTCGGGTGTCGCCTGGGCGAGCGCCGCCTGCTCGACCGCGAGGAACGGCCCGACTTCGTTCCCGGTCGGGCTGATGACGCCGATCGTCGCGGCAAGGATGAGCAGCGGAACGACGTCCGTGACCGCGAACAGCGCTCCGGCGGCGACCATCAGCAGGGAGCCTGCGATCAGGACCCGTCGCCGGCCGAGGCGGTCAGCACTCGTCGTCAGCCACAGCGAGACGAGCGTGTCGCCCACGAGCGTCAGGGTGAGGATCGCGCCGATCGTGAAGCCGTCGATCCCGAGAGCCGCCAGGTACAGGACGAGGACGACGGCCAGGAAGCCGTAGCCGAACATCCGGAGGACGCGGGTGGTGAAGAGGAGCCGGCCGTCCCGATCGAGACCGCGGAGACTCGCAATCAGACCGGCGTCGATCGAGGGCGTGGGCGAAGCCTGAGCCGTCTCGGAACGGTTCACCGCCGGAGTCTACGTGCCAGAATGGCGGCGGAGGTGTCCGCGCCGACGATGACGATGAACCCCGACGTGAGCACGACCCAGACGAGCCACGAGCCGAATCCCGACGAGCTCGCCCATGCCACGACCGACCATGGCCGCATCCACCCCGACGACATTGCCGGGGAGCCACACGGGTCCGGCGACCACGGCGAGATGGACGGCCATGACGATCACGCCCATGCCGAGGAGGCGCTCGGGCCGGTCGATGTCCAGGCGTGGGGCGCGCTGCTCATCGGCATCGCGGCGGGCCTCGCGGTCGTCCTCTGCCTGGTGCTGTCGACGGCGCTCGCCTGAACGGCTGACGGACCCGGGCGAAGCCTGAGCGGCCGAACCTAGAAGAGCCCGACGATGTTCCCGGCCGCGTCGATGTCGATGTTTTCCCCGCCGGGCCGGGAAGGCAGTCCGGGCATCGTCCGCATCTCGCCCACGAGCGGCGTGACGAACCCCGCGCCTGCCGACAGGCGGATGTCCCGGATCGGGATCGTGAACCCGCCGGGACGCCCCTTCAGGTTCGCATCGTGGCTCAGGGAGTACTGCGTCTTCGCCATGCAGACCGGCAGGTGTCCGAACCCGAGCTCCTCGTACAGCTTCAGCGACTTTCGCGCGGCCGG
>DATAQF010000122.1:0-3411 GCA_036264795.1 Candidatus Limnocylindrales bacterium
TCGAGGGCGGACGGCCCGGGCCGACCGTCCTCCTTCGCGCCGACATGGACGCTCTCCCACTGCACGAGGACACCGGACTCGACTTCACCTCCGAGATCGACGGGGTGATGCACGCCTGCGGCCACGACACCCACGTCGCGATGCTGCTGGGCGCCGCCCGGCTCCTCCAGGAGCGACGCGCCGAGCTGCCGGGCAAGGTGATCCTGATGTTCCAGCCGGGCGAGGAGGGCCTCGGCGGGGCGAAGACGATGCTCGAGGAAGGGCTGCTCGAGGCGGCCGGCCCGACGAAGCCGACCGGCGCGTTCGCTCTCCATATCGGCACCCGCTACCCGACCGGCGAGATCCACCTGCGGCCCGGGCCCGAGATGGCCGCGGCCGACGTGATCCAGATCACGATTCGGGGTCGCGGCGGGCACGCATCGGCCCCACACCATGCGCTCGACCCGATCGCCGTCGCGGCCGAGATCGTGCTCGCGCTGCAGACGATGATCACGCGACGGGTCGATGTCTTCGACCCGGCGGTCGTCACGATCGCCCAGATCACCGCAGGGACGACGAACAACATCATCCCCGAGACCGCCTTCCTGTTCGGCACGATCCGGACCGTGTCGGAGGAGACCCGGGAGTCGGTCCGGGCCGGAGTCCGGCGCGTCGCCGAGGGCATCGCCGCCGCCCACGACGCGACGGCGGAGGTCGACCTGCCGGCCGGCTACCCGGTGACGATCAACGACCCGGGCTTCACGGCCTTCGTCATGGACGCGGCCCGATCGCTGCTCGGCGCCGACAAGGTCCATGAGCTGCCCGCCCCGATCATGGGCGCCGAAGACTTCTCATACGTCCTCCAGCAGGTGCCCGGGGCGATGGCGTTCCTCGAGGCTCGGCCCGACGGCCAGGACCCCGCGACGGCCCCGCAGAACCATTCGAATGTGGTGATCTTCGACGAACCCGCGATGGCGGCCGGCGTCGCGCTCTATGCGGCGGTCGCGATCCGGCACCTGCAGGGCGCCTGACGCGCCGGCGTCGATGCTCGGATGACCCCTGACCGCCGCGCCCTCACCCAGCGGTTGGCCGCGACGCCGGGCCGCTTGGCGGCGGCGGCCGGGGCCGCACCGGTCGAGCCGTCCGCTCCCGGCGAATGGACGCCGTCGGACGTCGTCCGGCATCTGATCGAGGTCGAGCAGCTTGTCTGGCATGCGCGCCTGGCGGATCTCGCAGCGGGCGGTCATCCGATCTGGCCGTGGACCGAGCCCGATCGCTGGGCCGGGGAGCCCGGCGCCTCCCTCGATGCCTTGCTGGCGATCTACGAATCCGTCCGAGGATCGACCGTTGCGACGCTCGATGCCCTCGACGATGGGGCCTGGGCCAGGACGGGGACGCACGCGACCTACGGCGTCCTCGACGTGGCGGGACTCATGCGCGTGGCCGTCGACCACGACGAGGAGCACCTCCGCAGCCTCGGAGGCTGAGGAGAGGCGCGGCTCTCAGCCCTGAACGGCCGCCGCGGCAAGGGCGGCCATCGAGTGGAACGTCGCGTCGGGCCGAGCTTCGGCCGGTGGCGTCGCCCCCGCGCCCGCTCGACCATGGCGCCGGTCGATCCAGACCGTCCGGAATCCCAGCCGTTGTGCCGGCACGTGATCGTGGAACAGGCTCTGCGCGACATGGAGGATTCGGTCGCGGGGGACGCCGTCGGCGCCCAGCCGCTCCTCGAGCGCCGCGAAGTTCCGCTCGTCCGGCTTGTACGAGCCGACCTGCTGTGCGGTGACGACCCAGTCGAATTCGACCTCCAGGCGCCGGTTCGACGCCGCGAAGAGATCGTCATCGCAGTTCGTCAGGACTCCGAGCCGATAGCGCGTCTTCAACCGGGCCAGCGCATCGTGGGAGTCCGGAAAGGCGGGCCAATCCGCGACCGAGCCGCCGAAGGCCGCAGCGGCGTCGGGGGCGAGGGTGGCCCCCAGGCTCGACGCGATCACCGCCGCTCCGCGAGCAAGGACCTCGCGATACCGCAGGTACGGCCCGCGCTCCAGGGTCGCCTCGGCATTCGCATAGCTCTCGAGGAGCTCGTCGTCAGCGACGCCGCGCGCGGCGTCCCCGAGGGCCCGTCGGAGGCCGGCGAGAATCCCGGATTCCCAATCGATCAGGGTCCCGTAGCAGTCGAAGGTGAGCGCGTCGAACGCCCCGAAATCAAGCTCGTTCATCATCCGCATTCTCGCAGGCGGCCGTCTCGGCCGGGGCCGGCACGCACCGGACCATCGCACCGTGCCGTCGGCCACATCGTCAGGGTTGGTTCGGGCGCGTTCGCCCCGGATCATCGGCTGGTCATCATCCGACATCGGACAGGAGACCTCCCAACATGACGAACCCGACCAATCGTCTCTCTCTGAAGCGCCTCGCAGCGATCGCGATCAGCTGCACGGCGCTCGTCGCCGTCGCGATCGGGCCTGCCCTGGCTGCGAGTGGGTCGTTCGGCCCGACCACGACGTCCACCGGCTCCAGCGACGCCCTCCGCCTCCGCCTGCTCCAGGCCGAGACCGTGGACGCCGACGCGGGCGAGCTCGCGGAGCTCGACGGGATGCTCGATCCCGACGGACAGGACGCAACGGACACCGGGTCGGTCGATCCTGCCGCCGGCGAGACCCCCGAGCCCGCCGCGACGGCCGAGCCGACCGAGACGCCTGAGCCGACCGACACGCCCGAGCCGACCGAGACGCCCGAGGCGCGGGCCACGGCTCACCCGAAGGTCACGACGAAGGTCACGAAGCCCGCGACGACGAAGGTCGAGGAAGCGAACGACAACGACGACCAGGGCGACAACCAGCAGGGCGACAACCAGCAGCAGAACCAGCACGACAGCGGGAGCACCGGTCAGCACGACGGCGGCGACTCGGGCGGCGACTGAGCGTCCGTCGCATCTGCGTCACGACCGCCGGTCCCGCAAGGCTGCCGGCGGTCGTTCGATTCAGCCCTTGGCGCCGCCCGTGAAGTTCCACGTCGCAAGGTGCAGGCTCGGCACACGATAGACCGAGTCCCATCCCGCGAGGATCAGCGCCGGATCCGCCCCGATCCCGCGAACCCCGCCCGGGCCGAGTGCCTCCAGGAACGACTGGGTGAAGCGCATGTTCGTGACCGGGCGGACGATTCGCCCATCCTCGATGAGCCACACGCCGTTCCGCGTCAGGCCGGTCACGACCTGCGTTCGCGGGTCGAGGAACCGGGTGTACCAGAAGTCGGTGACGAGGACGCCGCGCTCGACGCCGGACACGAGATCCGCCGGGGCTTGATCTCCTGGGACGAGCACAAGGTTCGCCCCGAGCGCCCCATACGAAGCCCCGCCTTCGACGGCGTTGCCGGTGCTCCTGGCGCCGGCAATCATCGCCGTCCGTCGGGTGTGGACGAGCGACGTCGTGACGCCAT
>DATAQF010000179.1:0-2495 GCA_036264795.1 Candidatus Limnocylindrales bacterium
CGATGAACGCGTTGCTCTTCAAGCACGATTCGACGTACGGGGCGTATCCCGGGACGGTGGATCACACCGACGACTCGCTGATCATCGATGGCCGCGAGATCAAGGTCCTCACGGCCCGAGACCCCGCAACCCTCCCGTGGGGCGATCTCGGGGTCGACATCGTCCTCGAATCGACCGGCATCTTCACCGATGCCGAGAAGGCGAAGGCGCACATCGCCGCCGGGGCGAAGAAGGTGATCATCAGCGCCCCGGCGAAGGGAGAGGACATCACGATCGTTCTCGGCGTGAACGAGGATCGCTACGATCCGGCGAACCATCACGTCATCAGCAACGCGAGCTGCACGACGAACTGCCTGGCGCCGGCGGCCAAGGTCGTTCACGACCTCCTCGGCATCGAGCGTGGCCTGATGAACACGATCCACAGCTACACGAACGACCAGAGGATCCTCGACGTCGCCCACAAGGACCCGCGCCGGGCACGCAGCGCGGGTCAGAACATCATCCCGACGACGACCGGAGCGGCAAAGGCCCTCGCCCTGGTGATCCCGGATCTCAAGGGCAAGTTCGACGGCTTCAGCCTTCGCGTCCCGACGCCGACGGTCAGCGTGGTCGACTTCACCGCCGACGTCGCCCGCCCGACGTCCGTCGAGGAGGTCAACGCGGCCTTCCGAACCGCCGCGGAAGGCCCGCTCAAGGGCATCCTCGGCGTGAGTGACGACCCCCTCGTCTCGACCGACTTCCGGGGCGACACGCGGTCCTCGATCATCGACGCCGAATCGACGATGGTCCTGGACGGGACGATGGTCAAGGTGATCAGCTGGTACGACAACGAGTGGGGCTACAGCTGCCGAATCGCCGACCTGATCGGGTTCGTTGCGGCGAGATTGCCGGTCGCCGCCGTCTGATCCACCATCCCGGCACGCCGCTGGCGGCATGACCGGTCCAGCCCTCATCCTCGCGGCGCCCGTCCCGGCCGCCGCCGCACACAGGACATCATGGACAAACTGACGATCCGCGACTTCGATGCCGCGGGCAAGCGAATCTTCGTCCGCGTTGACTTCAATGTCCCGCTGGCCGACGGCAAGGTCACCGACGACTCTCGCATCCGGGCCGCGCTGCCGACGATCACCGCGCTCCTTGCCGAGGGTGCCCGGGTCGTTCTGGCCAGCCACCTGGGTCGGCCGGACGGGAAGGTCCAGGACGGACTCCGCCTTCGACCGGTCGGCGAGCGCCTGTCGCAGCTCCTCCGACGCAACGTGCCGGTGACCGGCGATGCGCTCGGCGTCGGCACCGAGGATGCCGTGAAGCGGATGCGTCCCGGCGAGGCGATCCTCCTCGAGAACCTTCGCTTCCACGCCGCCGAGGAGAAGAACGATCCGGCCTTCGCGGCCCAGCTCGCTTCCTACGCCGACATCTTCGTCAACGACGCGTTCGGGACTGCCCATCGCGCCCACGCCTCCACGGTCGGGATCGCGAAGATCCTGCCGGCGTATGCGGGGCTCCTGATGGAGCGCGAGATCAAGATGCTGAGCAGCCTGCTCGAGGATCCCGCTCGGCCGTTCGCGGCGATCCTCGGGGGCGCGAAGGTCTCGGACAAGATCAACGTCATCGACCATCTCCTGACGAGGATCGACATCCTCATCCTCGGCGGCGGCATGGCGAACACCTTCCTCCTGGCCGAGGGCAAATCGGTCGGCAAAAGCCTCGCCGAGCACGACCGGGTCGAGGACGCCCGACGAATCCTCGCGGCCGCCGAGAAGGCCGGCGTCCAGGTCGTCCTGCCAACCGACGTCGTGATCGCCAAGGAGGTAACCCGCGGGACCGAATACAAGACCGTCGGGACCGAGAAGTTCCCGGCGTCCTGGCATATCGTCGATCTCGGAGAGCAGTCGCGGGCCGCCATCGAAACCGCCCTGGCCGACGTGAAGACCGTGCTCTGGAACGGGCCGCTCGGCGTGTTCGAGATCCCCTCCTTCGCCCACGGCACGAAGGCGATCGCGCGGTTCCTGGCCGACAAGGCCGAGCACGGGGCAACGGTGGTCGTCGGCGGCGGCGACAGCGTTGCGGCGATCGAGCAGCAGGGCCTCAGCTCGAAGATGACCCACATCAGCACCGGCGGCGGAGCGTCGCTCGAGTTCCTCGAGGGTCGTGAGCTGCCGGGGATCGCCGTCCTCCAGGATCGGCCCGACGCCCATGACCACGATCGAGCGGCAAAAGGCCGGAAGAAGGCCTCTTCAGCCCCGAAGACCGCCGCCGGCCCCAAGGCGGGCAAGACGAGAGCAACCGCTTGAACACGATCATCGAGCTGATCGACGCGCGCGAGATCCTCGACTCCCGCGGCAATCCGACGGTCGAGGTCGACGTCGTCCTCGGCGACGGCTCTGTCGGTCGAGCCGCCGTTCCCTCGGGCGCGTCGACCGGCGCCCACGAGGCCGTCGAGCTGCGCGACGGTGACCCGTCGAGGTTCGGTGGCAAAGGCGTCCTCGGCGCCGTGA
>DATAQF010000190.1:0-5265 GCA_036264795.1 Candidatus Limnocylindrales bacterium
GGCTGGATCGTCGCGTAGAAGGTCTTGTTGTCCTCGATCTTCTCCTCGTAGTCGACATCGACCGCGTACTTCTTCTTGAAGTCCTCGATCGTCGGCGACGAGCCCGGGGCATAGACCCCTGCATCCCCGGCCTTCCCGCTCAGGTCGATGTAGGCGGGCCACTGCGCCCAATGGAACGGTCCGGTCGGGCTGGGCTTCGGCGTCGGCGAGGCGGCCTCGGTTGCCGAGGGAGCGGGCGGCGGGGTGGGGATGTTCGCGTCGCCGCTCGCAGCGACCGATGGCGGGGCGGACTGGCTCGAGCCCGTGCATGCCGCCAGGAAGGCGGCGACGCCGGCCAGGGCAGTCCCCTGGAGGAAGCGCCGCCGACTCACGCCGTGCTCCAGGTCGATCATCGGTCGGTCGTCATGTTCGCTCATCGTTCTCCTCGATCCGTTCGTGCGTGCCCGCGAGGGCTGTTCGTCAGTTGCGTTCGTCGTCGGCGGTCGCTCCTGAATCCGGAACCGCGAAGGTGTGGTCGGGAGACCAGCTCAGGTGGACCTCCTCGCCGCGCGACCAGAGCTCGGAGGCCGAGGCCCGTTCGACGTTCTGCTCGTAGACCGTCAGGCGCATGCCGCCGCGACCCTCGATGACGTAGCTCGTCGAGACGCCGACATACGACGCGTCGCGAACCGTTCCGGCGAGCCGGTTGTGACCGGCCGGTATCGTGTCGTCCGGGGCGTGGATCCGGATCTTCTCCGGCCGGACGCCGATCTCGACCCGATCGGCGCCGTCGATGGCCGGCGCTGGGATCCGGACCTCTGTCGTGTCGGCCAGGCGGACCGTCGCGTAGCCGTCGGCGACCCCCGTGCGCGTCGCCGGGAGCAGGTTGCTGATGCCGAGGAACCCGGCGACGAACCGCGTCTGCGGTCGCTCATAGAGGGCCTCCGGATCGCCGAGCTGCTCGTAGTGGCCGTTGTTCATCACGGCGATCCGATCCGACATCGTCATCGCCTCCTCCTGGTCGTGGGTCACGTAGATGAACGTGATCCCGACCTCCTGCTGAATCCGCTTCAGCTCGAGCTGCATCTGCTTGCGGAGCTTCAGATCGAGGGCGCCGAGCGGCTCGTCGAGGAGCAGGACGGCCGGTCGGTTGATCAGTGCCCGGGCGAGCGCAACGCGCTGGGCCTGACCGCCCGAGATCTGGTTCGGCTTGCGCGGCTCGTAGCCGGGCAGCTCGACGAGCTGGAGCATCTCGGTGACGCGGCTCCTGATCTCACTGTCCTTGACGCCGGTCCGGCGCAGACCGAACGCGACGTTCTCGTAGATCGACAGGTGCGGGAACAGCGCGTAGTTCTGGAAGACCGTATTCACATTCCGCTTGTACGGCGGCAGCCACGTGACGTCCTGGCCCTGGAGCTCGATGAGGCCGGAGGTCGGCTGCTCGAAGCCACCGATCATCCGGAGCGTCGTCGTCTTGCCACAACCGGACGGGCCGAGGAGGCTGAAGAACTCGCCGTCGCGGACCTCGAGGTCGATGTGGTCGACCGCGACCTGTTCGCCGAATTGCTTGACAACATCGACGAGGCGGACGTCGACCTCTGGCACTGGCGCTCTCCATGCGGCGGGATCGCCTCGCGCCGGGTCGACCTGCGACGGGGCGGTCGGAACGTCCGATGGACGGCCTCCTCCGCGCCGTGATCGGTGGGCCGAGGATAGGTGGCAGCGCTCAGGGGTGTCAAGAACGCGAGGTCCGATGGACGGCCGGCCGTCCCACCACGATATTCGAAGGCACGATGCCGGATGCGGCGCGAGATTCGCAGTTCCGGGCACAACGCCTCTGGCCGCGCAACCACCGCCTCGATCGGGCCACGCCATCTCGCGCTCGTCCGGGGTACGATGCCAATATCGACGCGTCGGCCGTCAGAAGGCCGGCCCCACGACCGTCGCCGCGTATCCAGAGGTCCGCGACCAGACATGCCCACGCTCTCCGAAGGCGCCATCCTCGAAGCCCTCCGCCAGGTTCAGGAGCCCGAGCTCGGGCGCGACATCGTGACCCTGAACATGGTCAAGTCGATCGCGATCGAGGGCTCCAGCGTCGCGTTCACCATCGAGCTGACGACGCCGGCCTGCCCGCTCAAGGACGAGATCGAGGGCAACACGCGGTCCGTCCTGGCCGCAATCGGCGCCGAGTCGATCGAGATCACCTGGGGCGCGATGGTCCGGCGGGCGACGCCGCAGCAGGCCGAGGCGATCCTGCCCAACGTCAAGAACGTCATCGCGGTGGGCTCGGGCAAGGGCGGCGTCGGCAAGAGCACGGTCAGCGTGAACCTGGCCGTCGCGCTGGCGCAGGCAGGCGCGCGTGTCGGGCTACTCGACGCCGACATCACCGGCCCGAACATCCCGATGATGCTCGGTGTCGAAGGTCAGCCGAAGGCCGCCGAGAACAACAAGATCCGGCCGCTCGAGCGGCACGGCGTGAAGTGCATCTCGATCCAGTTCTTCGTTCCCGAGGGCCAGCCGATCGTCTGGCGCGGCCCGCTCGTCGGCGGCGCCATCCAGCAGTTCCTCAGGGACGTCGACTGGGGCGATCTCGACTACCTCGTCGTCGACCTTCCGCCCGGTACCTCCGACGCCCAGCTCACCCTGGCTCAGTCCGTGCCGCTCGGCGGCGCCGTGCTCGTGACAACCCCCCAGGAGGTCGCCCTGAGCGATGTCGGCAAGGCGCTCGCGATGTTCAAGCGGCTGTCTGTCCCGATCCTCGGGCTGGTCGAGAACATGACGGCCTTCGCCTGCCCGCACTGTGGCGAGCTCACGGAGATCTTTGGCCGGGGCGGTGGCGAGCGCTTCTGCCAGGAGCACGGGATCGACTTCCTTGGCGGGGTCCCGCTCGACGTGACGGTTCGCCAGGGCGGAGACGTCGGAGTGCCGGCCGTCGCGCAGCGTGAGCCCGGGCCGGCCGCGAGGGCGCTCATGGCGGTAGCTGGGGCCGTCGCGGCACGGATGAGCGTCCGCGCAGCCGGGGCCGATCAGCAGCCGCTGCTCTCGATCAGCTGACCCCCACGCCCACCATCGATTCACGGAATTTGCCGGGGTAGACTGCCCCTCGCGGACAAAGTTCCGCGAGGAAGAGGAGGAGACGGCCGGTGCGATGTCGCGCGTGCGGCGCGCTCGCCGGCTCGGCTGCCCGGTTCTGCGACCAGTGCGGTTCGCGGCTCGAGGAGTCGGGCCAGGCCGCGGCGCCTACCGACCCGATGGCCGACGCCGACGACGCGATCGCCGACCTCGCGCCGGGCCCCGGGGCCCCCGACAGCCACGCGACGCGGTCCACTCCGCCGCGGCGCCGGGGCTTTGCCAGCTCGGAGGCGATGGTCGCCCCGCCCGAGCACCTCGCCACGAGTCGCGGACGGCCCGAAGTCGCCGGCGAAGCCGGCGATCGTCGCGTCGTCACGGCCCTGTTCGCGGACCTCGTCGACTACGTCCGACTCGTTGCCGAATACGACGCGGAAGAGGTCCGACGACGCGTGAACGAAGCGCTCGTCGCGATGGTCGACGCGATCGAGGGCTTCGACGGCACCCGCGAGAAGTTCATCGGTGACGCCGTCTTCGCGGTGTTCGGCTGGCCGATCGCCCACGATGACGATGCGCTTCGTGCCACCCATTGCGCGCTGGCCATTCGGGCAGGTCTCGGACGGATCCAGGATCCCGCCGGCGACGCGCTTCAGGTACGGATCGGGCTCT
Organism: Candidatus Limnocylindrales bacterium; assembly: GCA_036264795.1. Classification (GTDB taxonomy): domain Bacteria; phylum Chloroflexota; class Limnocylindria; order Limnocylindrales; family CSP1-4; genus CF-46. The sequence continues at coordinate 3,718 of DATAQF010000190.1, forward strand.
CCACGGGTGAGGTCGTGGCGGCGCCGCGAAGCGTGCCCGGCGCCTTGGACTGGTCGTTGACCGGGCCCGCGGTGACGACCGCCGCGCGCATCCAGGGCCTGGCGAAGCCGGGCGAGATCCTCCTCGACGAAGCGACGCGTCGCGCGGCGCGCAAGGAGCTCGAGGTCGAGGATCTCGGCGAGCAGGTCCTCCGCGGTCAGACCCGACCGGTCCGGATCGTCCGGCTCCTTGGCGAGGCCGGGTTCCAGCCGTGGCGGCCACTCCGGGGCAAGTTCGTCGGCCGGGCGGCGGAGCGCGAGGTGCTGCGTCGCGTCATCGGCGGGATCCAGGACGGCAGGGGAGCGACCGTGTTCGTCGAGGGCGACGCGGGGATCGGCAAGTCACGGCTGCTCGCCGATCTCGAGGCGGACGTGAGGCGCGCGGGATTGCGCTGGTCATGGGTCGACAACGTGTCGTACGGGTCGACCGAGCCGTATCGATTCACCCGCGCTGTCGCGCAGGTGGCCGCCGATGAGCACGGGACCGATTCGGGCTCGTTCGCGCGAGAGCTCCTGTTCACTTCCGACGTCGACCCCGAGATGGCCCGTCGATGGGCAGGCGGCATTGCGGCCGTGGCTCGGGAAGCCGCGTTCACCGGTTGGGAGGCCGAGGCGCAGCTCGTGCCCGCGGACCCCGCCGAGGTCGCGGAGGATCTCCGGTCCGTCGCCAAGCGCTACATGGACCGGCTCATCGAGATCGATGGGCCGCGGGTGATGGTCATCGACGATCTCCACTGGCTCGACCAGTCGAGCGCCGGGATCTTCGAGGAGCTCGTCGGGCTCACCGATGCTCTGCCCCTCGCCCTGCTCGTCGGCGGTCGGCCGGGCAGCTGGCCGGCCACCCTTGATCGCTCGCGATTGATCCGGATCAGCCTCGAAGGCCTGGACGTGGCGGAAACGGGCGAGCTGGCGCGCTCAGTTGCCGGCGTCGCGGTCCAACCGGACGACATCCTCCGACTCCACGCTCGGACGGGCGGCAACCCGCTGTTCATCGGCGAGACGGTCAGGGCGATCGTGGACGATGGCGCCATCACGGCCGACGGGCGACTCGCGCTCGGTGGTCCCGGCCACCAGCCGGTTCCGGCCACGCTCCGAGCGCTCCTCGGCAGCCGGATCGACGCGCTGACGCCGGAAAGCCGGGCGGTGCTTCGCGTCGCATCGGTCCTCGGGATGAGCTTCCACGAGGATGTCGTCGACGACGTGCTGGCTGAGCATGTCGACGCCGCGCGCTACGAGCGGCTCGCCGAGGCGGCGATGATCGTGCCGATCGACGCGTCCGGTGGTTGGCGCTTCTGCCATCCACTGATCCACGACGCGGCGTACGCCGGCCTCCTGGCGACCGACCGCAAGGCGCTTCATACCCGCGGCGCGGACCGGATGGAGGCCGGCGCGCGAACCGGCGCGATCGGGGCGATCGCCCGACACCGGGCCGAGGCCGGCGACGCGGTCCGGGCGGTTCCGGCGTTGATCCGAGCGGCCGAGTCGGCGGTTGCGCTTGGGGCACGCGCTG
>DATAQF010000253.1:0-4814 GCA_036264795.1 Candidatus Limnocylindrales bacterium
AGCGGCGCCAGACGACGTTCGCCCTCGTCGAGGTCCTCCCGGAGGTCGACGACGACGTCGAGATCGAGCTGAACTGGGACGAGATCCGCGTCGACACGTTCCGATCCCAAGGGGCCGGCGGCCAGCACGTCAACAAGACGGACTCGGCCGTGCGCCTGACCCACATCCCGACGAACATCGTCGCCCAGAGCCAGAACGAGCGGAGCCAGACCCAGAACAAGGAGATGGCGATCCGCGTGTTGAAGGCGCGACTGCTGGAACGTGCCCTGGAGGAGCGCGAGGCGGAGGTTCGCAAGCTGAAGGGCGAGCACGTCGAGGCCGGCTGGGGCAACCAGATCCGGAGCTACGTCCTCCACCCGTACCAGATGGTCAAGGACCTCCGCACGGGCGTGGAGACCGGCAATACGCAGGCCGTGCTCGATGGCGACCTCGATACGTTCATGCAGGCGGAGCTCGAGCGACGGGCCACCGGGGACGCACCCCATGCCCAGGACGCGCCGCGCGACGACGACGACACCTAGGAGGCTCGTGACGATTCGGCCGGCCATCGATGCCGCGATCGGCCCGTCCCCGACCGGTCACGCCTTCCGGCCGGCGACGGCCGCCGACCTGCCCGCATGCGCCCAGATCTGGCGCGAGTCGATCAACGATTACGGGGACAGGCTCAACCTGCCCGAGGTCCCCGACGATCTCGGCGCGATCCTTCGGCTCTACGCCCACCTCCGCTCGACGGACCCGACCGGCTTTGTGATCGCGGAGCGAACCGACGATCCGGGCCGGCCATCGATCGAGGCGTTCGTCATCGCCCTGGTCCGCGATCGCCTGTGGTTTCTCTCGATGCTGTTCGTCCTGCCGTCGGCACAGGGCCGCGGCCTGGGTCGGGCGCTGCTCCAGGCGGTCCTCCCGGACGCGGGAGAGGATGCCGTGGACTGGCGGGCAACAGCCACCGACAGTGCCCAGCCGATCTCGAACGGGCTCTACGGCTCCCTCGGGATCGTGCCACGGATGCCGTTGTTCCGGATGGTCGGGGTGCCGCCCGCGTTCGATGCGATCGGGCAGCTCCCGGATGAGATCGACGTCGTGCCGTTCGACGAGATCGGCGGCGCGGATGCGTCCCGCGCGGACGTCTCCGACCCGGATCCGGCCGGTGGCGACGGCGGTCTCCGCTCCGCGGCGCTCGCAGCCGAGGTCGCCGCCCTGGATCGCGACGCGATCGGGTTCGAGCGGGCGATCGATCACGCCTACCTCCTCGGCGAGGGGCGGCGAGGCTTCCTCTACCACGATCGGAGCGGGGCGACCGTCGGCTACGGATACACCTCCGAGAGCGGCCGCGTCGGTCCGATCGCCGTCCGCGATCCGGCCCTGCTGGAGCCCGTCGTCGGGCATCTCGTCACCGCGGTCCGGCCGCGTGGCGCGTTCGGAATCTGGGTCCCCGGTGCGGCCGGCGACACGATGGTTTCGCTCCTCCGGGCCGGCTTCCGGTTCGACGGGTTCCCGGTGCTGCTGTGCTGGGACCGGCCGTTTGCCGATTTCTCGCGCTACATCCCGATCTCACCGGGCCTTCCGTAGGGACCAACCGGGACGTTTGGCCGTTTGTCTCCTCTCGAACGGCGGTGGTAGCCTCTGGAACGACGTGGCTCCTGCTGCCGTGCCCCCGGTCGGAGTCCCGGCGACCCAAACCGGCGAGCGCCGGTGAGTCGTCAGACCCAGGAGCGGCCGATCTTGACCCTCACCTCAACCGAGCCCGCCGCCGCACGCTCGTTCCGCGAGCGGCTCCTCGGGCGCGGGCGCGACGTTGCCGGTGCTGATCGGGCGGTCCTCGTTCTCCATGACGTGACGAAGACGTACCCGAACGGGAAGACCGCCCTCCGCGATGTCGAGCTCGTGATCCCCGAGGGCGACTTCGTCTTCCTCGTGGGGCCGTCGGGAGCCGGCAAGTCGACGCTCATCAAGCTGCTGATCCGCGACGAGATCGCGACGAGCGGCTCGGTCGTGCTCGACGGCCAGGACGTCGCCCGGCTGCCGCGCCGGCAGGTTCCGAAGGTGCGCCGCAAGATCGGGATCGTGTTCCAGGACTTCAAGCTGCTTCCGACGAAGACGGTCTGGGAGAACGTCGCGTTCGCCCTCGAGGTCACCGGCTCGCCGCGACGCGGGATCCGGCCGGCCGTGGACCGGGTCCTCGCTCTCGTCGGCCTCACCGCCCAGCGGAGCCAGATCCCGAGCCAGCTGTCCGGCGGCGAGCAGCAGCGGACGGCCATCGCCCGCGCGCTCGTCCACGACCCACGCCTGATCATCGCCGACGAGCCGACGGGAAACCTCGACCCGCTGATCAGCTGGGAGATCATCCAGCTGCTCCTCCGGATCAACGAGCTCGGCGTGACGGTCCTCATGGCGACGCACAACGCCGAGGTCGTCACCGCGCTCCGCAAGCGCGTCGTCGCCCTCGAAGAGGGACGGATCATCCGCGACGAGGTCGGCGGCTCCTACCACCGAGTCGACTGAGCGGATGATCTCGTTCGTCGTCTTCAGCCTTCGACGTGCGTGGCAGGGCTTCTGGCGGAACGCGCTCATGAGCCTCGCGGCCACGGCCACGATGGTCCTGATGCTCGTGCTGTTGGCCGGCTTCTGGATCATCCAGACGGGCCTGCTGTCGGCCCTCGACTTCACCGAGTCGAAGGTCGAGGTCGTCGCCAACCTGAAGGTCGACGCGACGCCGAGCCAGATCGCCGATCTCGGTGCCCGGATCAAGGCCATGCCCCAGGTTGCGGGGGCGACGCTGATCACTCGCGAGGAGGCGCTTGCCCGGTTCCAGCAGAGCATGGCGAACCAGGGACGCGAGGACCTCACGAAATACCTCGACTCGAACCCGTTCCCGGCGAGCTACGAGATCCGGCTCACGGACCCCGGCCTCGCCTCGACCGTCGCGGACGCCCTCCAGCCGACGAACCAGCCGGCGGTCCGGAACGTCCTCGATACGAAGGAGACCGCGAAGAACGTCAAGACGGTCACCGACATCATGCGGACGGCCGGGACGGTGATTCTCCTCGTCATCGGGGTGATCGTCCTGTTCATCATCGTCAACACGATCCGGCTCGCCGTCTTCGCCCGTTCCGAGGAGATCGAGATCATGCGCCTCGTCGGCGCTTCGGACGCGTTCATCCGCTGGCCATTCGTGTTCGAGGGCGCGATGGTCGGTCTGTTCGGCGCCCTGATCACGCTCGGTGCGCTCTACGCCCTGGCGAACCCGATCGGCGGCTTCATGGTCGACTTCTTCCGGGTGCTGCCCCTGAGCTTCGGGAGTCTCACGCGCGACCTCGTCCTGCTCGTGTTCGGGGCCGGACTGGGGCTCGGGGTCATCGGCTCGTGGCTATCGGTCCGAACGTACCTGATCAAGTAGGGGCGCGGCTCGGCTCCGAGCCTCGAGATCCGCCGACGCCGATCCGATGAAGATCCGTTCACGCACGATCCACCGCTCGGGAGCCGCGCGTAGCATCGTTCAGGGGGCGGTGTAGGCTTGTCGGCGCCGCCCAGCCTCGACAGCGGAGAGACCACGTCCCCGATGCACGCATCCGATCCCCCCACGCCTGAAACGCCGCCGCCCGCACCCGATACGCGTCCGTCGCCCACGGGCCTCGATGTGCCGCCGACGCCCGTGCTCGCTGGGCCATCGCGAGCCGGGAGCGGCGTTCGCGGCCCGATCCTCGGCCTCGCGATCGTGCTCGTCGCCGTCCTCGCCGGCGGCGCACTGTTCATGTCCGGCTTCCTCGTCGGTCAGCGCAGCGCCGATCAGCCGGGCACTCCGGTCGCCGCCCAGGAGAGCTTCCAGCCGTTCTGGGACACGTACGACACGATCCTCAAGCGGTTCGCAGGCGGAACGGTCGATCGCCAGGCGATGATCCGCGGCGCGATCAAGGGCATGGTGGATTCGCTCGGCGATCCCTATTCCGCCTATCTCACGCCGGACGAGTATCGCCAGGGCCTCCAGGACCTGTCGGGCCAGTTCGAGGGGATCGGGGCGGAGATCGGGACGCGCGATGCCAAGGGGGCGAAGTCGGACTGCTCCACGCTCGGTCCCGACTGCCTGCTCGTCGTCGTGTCGCCGATCGAGGGGTCGCCGTCCGAGAAGGCCGGGATCAAGGCGGGCGACACGATCACGGCCGTGGACGGGGCGGCTCTCGACGGGCTGACGGTCGACGGGGCGCGGGACAAGATCCGCGGCAAGAAGGGCACCGAGGTCACCCTCACGATCGTCCGCGGTACGGCCGCTCCCGTGGACATCAAGGTCGTCCGCGACGTCATCGTCTCGAAGGAGGTCATCACCAAGGACCTCGCGAATGGCCAGGTGGGATACATCGCGGTCACCGGATTCTCGGACAACTCGGCGTCGAAATTCCACGACGCGCTCCAGGCCGACCTCAAGGCCGGCATGACCCGGTTCATCCTCGATCTCCGCGGCAACCCCGGCGGATACGTCACGGCCGCTCGGGCGATCGCCAGTGAGTTCATCAAGTCCGGGCCTCTCTTCTGGGAGGAGGATTCGACCGGAAAGCAGACCGAGACGGACGCGACCGGCCAGGGCCTCGCGATCGCCGATCCGATCAAGCTCGTGGTCCTCGTCGACAAGGGATCGGCCTCGGCCAGCGAGATCGTCGCCGGCGCCCTCCAGGACACGAAGCGGGCGACAATCGTCGGCGAGACCTCCTTCGGCAAGGGCACGGTTCAGCAATGGATCCAGCTCCAGGACGGCTCGGCCCTGAAGCTCACGATCGCGAAGTGGCTGACCCCCGACAAGCGCTGGATTCACCACGTCGGGA
>DATAQF010000302.1:0-6137 GCA_036264795.1 Candidatus Limnocylindrales bacterium
GGGCGCGTATGCCCAACAGGCCCTCGCCGCCCTGTCGCCGGCCCCGGACCGGGCCGCGGTCGCCGCGGTGCCGGGGCCTCTCGACTGGCTTCGGCTGGGGACGCTCGATGGCGCGCGAGCGCTCGGCCTCGAAGCGGTGATCGGCTCGATCGAGGCCGGGAAGGAGGCGGACCTGATCGCGGTCGATGCCGACCGCATCGCGCCACTCGGCCCGGAACGGGACGGTCAGGGCCTGCTCGACGACACCGCCCTCCTCGTCGGCCGGTTGATCTTCCGCGCCGAGCCTTCGATGGTTCGCGGCGCGTGGGTTCGCGGTGCCTTGCTGGAGGGTCCCTCGTGATCGATGCCCGGTTCGGCCACGTCAACCTGATCGCCCGCGACTGGCGCTCGCTTGCCGACTTCTACGTGCGGCTCTCCGGCTGCGAGGTCGTTCCGCCCGAGCATGACTACCCCCGAGGACAACATCGTCGAGCTCCAATCGTGGTCGGACGCGCGGCCGTGATCGATCGGCCGCGCCGTGGTGCCCCGCGATGAGCGAGACCCGGGACCTGCTGATCACCGGCGGCACGATCGTTGACGGCACCGGCGCGCCCGGCCAACCAGGGGACCTGGCGATCGAGGGCGGGCGGATCCGGATCCTGGCGCCCGGTGACGAAGGGCCGCGGACCGGCCGAACCATCGACGCGCGGGGCAAGGTCGTCGCACCCGGGTTCATCGACCTGCACTCCCACAGCGCGCTGATGATCCTCGCGGATCCGCACCACGGGCCGAAGGTCAGCCAGGGCGTCACGACCGAGGTCGTCGGCGTGGACGGCCTGAGCTACGTCCCGTTCCCGCGTCTCGATGACCTCCAGGCGATGGTCGAGATGAACGCCGGACTCGACGGCGATCCCCGCGACCCGGTAGGCGCCCGTGGGACGGCGGGCAAGGGTCGAGCGATCGCGATCGACTGGGCCACGGTCGAGGACGTCCTCGGGCGATACGACAGCGGCACGGCCGTCAACGTGGCCCAGCTCGTCGGCAACACCCCGCTCCGGATCGCGGCGCTCGGCTGGGACGACGTGCCGACGACGCCCGCGGCGACGAGCGACATGCGATCCCGGCTCCGCGAGGCGATGGAGGAGGGTGCCTTCGGGATCAGCAGCGGGCTCGACTACCCGCCCGGCGCCTACGCCACGACGCGGGAGCTCGCCGATCTCGCGAACGAGGCCGCGAGACTCGGCGGGATGTACCACACCCACGTTCGGTATGCGCTCGGCGACCGCTTCCTCGATCCGTTCCGGGAGGCGATCGAGATCGGCCGGCTCGGCGAGGCCCCGGCGCACATCACCCACTTCTACCACCGCCAGACGTTCCCGGGCACGCCGGACCAGATGCTCGATCTCGTCGACGCGGCCGTCGGCCGGGGCCAGGACGTCACGTTCGATCTGTACCCATCTGAATGGGCGAGCACCCGCCTCCTGATCCTCATCCCGCTCTGGGTCCAGGAAGGCGGCCCGACGAAGACGAAGGAGCGGCTTGCCGATCGAGCCGCCCGGGAGCGTATCCGCGAGGATCTCGCCGCACGCGGCCAGCTGTTCGCCGGCAAGGGCGGGCTCCGCGACATCCGGATCGGCTACCTGCGGCGGCCGGAGAATGTTCATTGGGAGGGCCGGACGCTCGGCGAGCTGATCGACGACGCCGGGACGGATCCCGTCGACGCGCTGTGCGACCTCCTGCTGTCGGAGGACCTCCGGCCGAACGAGGTCACACCGGGTCCCCACCTCGACGGCATCCGCCGCTTCGTTCGCCATCCCGGCGCAATGATCGGGACCGACAGCGTGTTCGTCGGGGCACGGCCGAGCCCCCGAACGTACGGCAGCTACCCGCGCATCCTCGGCCAGCTCGTCCGCGACGAGGCGCTGCTCGGGCTCGAGGAGGCGATCCGACGGATGACGTCGGCTCCGGCGGCCCGTCTCGGGCTCAGGGATCGCGGCGTGATCCGCGAGGGCGCCCAGGGCGATCTCGTCATCTTCGATCCCGCGACCGTCCGCGGCGACGCCACGATCGACGATCCGACTCGGGCCCCGGAGGGCATCGACCACGTCATCGTGGCGGGCGCGGCCGTGATCGAGGCCGGGCAACCGACGGCAGCGCTCCCGGGTCGGGCGCTGCGGCGGGGCCGGGACTGAAGTCGGGCGGATCGTCGGCGGGACGCCGCCTGACCCGGCAGGTGCCTGGATTCGGCGAGCCGACCCTCAGGCCTTGGCCGCCTCGAGCATCGCGGCCTCGACATCGGGCTCGTCGGCCTGCCGCGACAGCATCGACGCGATCCGTTGCCGCTCCTCGAAGAGCCGCCGCTCGGCCTCGAGCAGGGCCACGTCGGCCGGGCTGTCCGGGCTGATCTCGGCCCACCCGAACGACAGCCGGAGCATGACGGCGCCCGCCTCGAGCCAGACGTCGCAGGCGCTTCGGACGCGCTCGACGAAGTTGATCGCCCGAACCTCGTCGGTCTCGACGAGCATGGCCCCGAACCGCGTGGGTCCGAGCCGGGCCAGGTGGTCGGCCGCACGGGCCTCGCGCTTCATCGTCGTCGCGATCGGCGGCAGCAGCCGCTGGGCGGCCTCGTTCCCGAGCCGGTCGGCGAGACGCTCGAGGCCGGACAGCTCGACGAGGACGATGGTGGACGGTCGATGGAAGCGATGGATCCGGGCCTGTTCCTCGTTGAGCCAGCGAGCCCAGCCCTGGCCGGTGTCGAGACCGGTCGCCGGATCGCTCGCGGGCGCCGCCATCGTCGATCCGGCCGACGCGTAGGCCGTCGGTCGGCCGTCGGAGAACCAAGGGGCCCCCGCGCCGATCGCCGCGGCATCGCCGGCCGGTCGCGATCGCGTGGCGGCAAGCTCCGCGGCCGCGGTCGAGCGCGCCGTCGCGAGCATCGCCTCACGGCCGCGGCGGTTTCGGTAGCGCGGCACGGAGTACGCGACGATCGCAAGCGCGAAGTTGAGGGCGAGGGCGATCCAGACGAGCGAGTCGAGTGGCATGCTGATGAGTGCTCTCCCGCGATGACTGACGATGGCGATGACGACTGCCGCGACTCGGGCGAGATGAGCCATCAAGATACGGCCGCAGGCCGTTCGGTGACGATGGTCCCGGAGCCGAGTAGCCCAGTTGGCGGTGCGATCCAGCAACGTGGACGGGTGGACGGCTGGGGCGCGGGGCGGATCGCCTGCAAACGGTGGGGTGGCGGGTCGTGTGAGGCGGTTCGGTGACCTGTGGTCCGGTCCGGTGACGTCGCGAGCGCGGCACCGTCACGAAGTCCGATCCTTGCCGATCCGGTGTTACGCTCACCGGCCAGAGGAGGGTTGGTTGCCGCGATGACGATCCGGACCGCGCCGGGCCGGACCCTGAGCCCCGCTGCCCCGAGCCCGAGCGCGCCGGATCCGCTCATCGTCGACCGCGGCGTGATCGCCCCCGGTCGAGCGAGGGCCGTCGCCCCGCTCCGTCGCGAGGGGCCGGCGAAGCTGACGGGGGAGGCGAAGTACACCGACGATCTCGTCTTCCCCGGGGCGTGGTTCGGGGCCACGATCCGCTCGAGTGATGCCCACGCGCGGTTCGAGGGCTTCGATCTCGACCCGGCTCTCGACTGGTCGCGGATCGCCGTCGTCACCGCGGAGGACATCCCGGGCGACAACGTCGTCAGCCTGATCAGCGACGACCAGCCCGTCCTCGTCCCGGTCGGCGGCGAGATCCAACACCACGCCGAGCCGCTCGTGCTCCTCGCCGCTGCCGATCGCGAGACTCTCCGTCGTGCCCGCCGCGGGATCACGATCCGATCCGCGCCCCTCGCCCCCGTCTTCGATCCGCTCGCGAGCGACCACGTCTTCGCCCACTACGAGATCGCGTCGGGTGACCTAGACGCCGGCTTCGCCCAGGCCGACCTCGTCCTCGAGGGCGAGTACCGGGTCGGTCACCAGGAGCAGCTCTACATCGAGAACAACGCGATGATCGCCGTCCCGCGTGACGACGGCGGGGTCGCCGTCCACGGCTCGCTCCAGTGCCCGTACTACATCCACAAGGCGATGAAGCGGTCGCTCCGGCTGAGCGACGAGCAGGCACGGGTCGTCCAGGCGGAAACCGGCGGTGGGTTCGGCGGCAAGGAGGAATATCCCTCGATCGTCGCGCTCCACGCGGCGCTGCTCGCCCGCAAGACCGGCAAGCCGGTCCGGATGATCTACGACCGCCACGAGGACCTGTCCGCCACGACGACGCGCCACCCGGCGATCGTGAAGCACCGGACCGGCGTGATGGCCGACGGAAGGCTCGTCGCCCAGGACATCGAGGTCGTGATGGACGGCGGCGCCTATTGCACGCTGACGCCGGTCGTCCTGAGCCGTGGCGCGATCCACGCCGGCGGGCCGTATCGATGCCCGAACGTCCGGATTCGCGCCCGCGCCACCCGCACGAACACCCCGCCGAACGGGGCATTCCGGGGCTTCGGGGCGCCGCAGGTCGAGTTCGCGGCCGAGATCCAGCTCGGGCGGATCGGCGAGACGCTCGGGCTGGGGCCGCTCGAGATCCGTCGCCGGAACCTCTACGAGCTCGGCGACACGACGCCGACCGGCCAGGTCCTCCGCGAGAGCGTGGCCGCGTCCGAGGTGCTCGAGCGGGCCGCCGAAGCGGCCGAGTTCGAAGGCGTTCACGCCCGTACGAGCACGGCCCGTGCCCGGCGGGCCGCGTCCGGCTCCGAGCCCGGCTCCGTGCCCGGCTCCCCGCTCCGAGCCGGCCCGGAGCGAAGCGCGTCGGGCATCGGGGTCGCGCTGGCGTGGCACGGTGCCGGGTTCACCGGATCCGGCGAGGTCAAGATGGCGAGCGTCGCGTCGCTCGAGCTCGGCGGCGATGGCCGCGTCCGGATCCTGACGGGCTCGACCGAGATGGGCCAGGGGACGAAGACGATCTTTCCGCAGCTCGTCGCCGCGGAGCTCGGCATCGCGGTCGACGAGGTCGAGATCGCGCCGCAGGACACGGCGATCGTCCCGGATTCCGGACCGACGGTCGCGAGCCGGACGGCCATGGTCGTCGGCGGGCTCCTGATCGAGGCGGCGCGGCGGCTCCGGACGACGGTCGAGGAGCGGAGCGACCGGGCATCGTTCGCCGACGTTCGGACCGCCGACGCGACCGCCTTCGGTCCGACCCGCATCGACCAGCGGTTCGAGCCTTACCCGCACGTCCATTTCGACGACGAGACCTATCGTGGCGACGCCTACCCGGCATTCGGCTGGGCGGCCTGCGTCGCGACGGTCGACGTCGACCTGGACACGGGCGAGGTCACGGTCCGCGACGTCGTCGCGGCGGACGATGTCGGCCGGGTCATCCACCCGGTCCTGGCCGAGGGCCAGGTCGAGGGCGGGACGCTCCAGGCGATCGGCTACGCGACGATCGAGGAGATCAAGCTCCGCGACGGCCGGTACCTGAACGACCGGCTGGCGACGTACATCATTCCGACGGCTCTCGACGCGCCGCGGATCACCTCGATCCTCGTCGAGGCGCCCTACAGCGGCGTCCCGCACGGCGCCAAGGGCATCGGGGAGCTGCCGATGGACGTCGGGGCGCCGGCGGTGGTCGCCGCGATCCACGATGCGACGGGGATCTGGGTTCACGAGCTGCCCGCCTCGCCTGAGCGGATCCTCGCCGCGATCGGGGTCACGCCGCCGGTCGACGTGGCGCCGTCGCCGGCCCGCGTCGACGAGACCGTCACCGAGCCGATCGAGGAGGGGACCGACCCGCGCCCCGAAGCCCGAACCGACCCGCAGGTCATGCGCGGGCCGCGCGACCCCGGCGAGCCCCGATGACGAGGTGGCGGTTCGCCGTGAACGGCGAGGCCGTGGAGATCGAGGCGCCGGGGATGCGCCGGCTGCTCGACGTGCTCCGAGAGGACCTGGCGCTGACGGGGACGAAGGAGGGCTGCGGCGAGGGCGAGTGCGGGGCGTGCACCGTGCTCCTCGATGGCGCACCCGTGGACTCCTGCCTCGTGCCGATCTGCCAGGTCGCGAGCCTGCGGGTTGCGACGGTCGAGGGCCTGGCCGAGCCGTCGCCGGAAGGCCTGGTCCTTGATCCGCTCCAGCAGGCGTTCCTCGAGGCCGGCGGCGCCCAGTGCGGGA
>DATAQF010000319.1:0-4116 GCA_036264795.1 Candidatus Limnocylindrales bacterium
CTCGATGTCGGCTCGTCGCATCCTGGGGCGGAAGTACGTCCCAAGGGTTTGGCTGTTCGCCAATTAAAGCGGCACGCGAGCTGGGTTCAGAACGTCGTGAGACAGTTCGGTCTCTATCCGCCGTGGGCGTAGGGAACTTGAGAGGAGTTGCTCCTAGTACGAGAGGACCGGAGTGAACGAACCGCTGGTGTGCCAGTTGTCCCGCCAGGGGCACCGCTGGGTAGCTATGTTCGGTCGGGATAAGCGCTGAAAGCATCTAAGTGCGAAGCTCGCCTCGAGATGAGGTTCCCCACCGGGTCAACCGGGTAAGACCGCAGGGAGACCACCTGTTTGATAGGCCGCATGTGGAAGTCCGGTGACGGATGAAGCTGAGCGGTACTAATGGTCGAGGGCTTGACCTCTTCAGCAACTGACCTGGGGTCAGTGGCTGGGAAATCGTGATCGGTCCCGGTCACCGGCGATACGAAAATCGACAGACAACGGCGCCCGCTCGAACCCCGAAGGGGCCGCGCAGGACGCAGCCGAACGACAATCCAGACGCAACGAATCCTGGTGACACTGGCGGAGAGGCCATACCCGTTCCCATCCCGAACACGGAAGTCAAGCTCTCCAGCGCCGAAGATACTGAGAGGGCAGCCTTTCGGGAAAATAGGTCGTCGCCAGGATTTTTGCGTTTTCGGCGATTCCAGGATGGTCGCGCCCCGGCGTGGATGCCGCGGCCGGGCCGGTATCCTTCAGCGCGATGACCGTCCCCTCCAGCGTGCCTGACGCCGCCGACGAGCCGGCAGCGGCCTCGACCGACGGCCCATCGGTGCCGCCGACCGCCGATCCGCCTCCGTTCACTCCGGCGTCGGCGCGCGAGGCCACGATCGCGACGTGCCCGTACCTCGTCTCGTCGGGCGGGGCATGGCGGCACGCCTCGCCGAGTCGCGACCATCGCTGCGGCGCGCTCGAGCCTCCGGCTCCGCAACCGCCGGACAAGCAACGCCGCCATTGCCTTTCATCCGCTCACGAGGAGTGCGCGATCTTCGGCGCGGCGCGAGCCGCCCGTGCCGCCGCCCTCCTGCCGAGCGGCGATCCCGCGGTGGTCGCCGGCATCGACGCGAGGCGACGCCCGATTGCCCGCACGGCACCGATCCTCCTCGAGCAGCCCGGCCTCGTCGAGCAGGCCGTTCGCCTCCCGTTCGATCGGGGTCCCGGACAGCTGGCGCTCGTCGCCCTGATGGTCCTGGCCTTCGCCGTGGTCGCGATCGCGCGGCTCTCGTCGGGAGGGACGCAGGAGCCGGTCCCGTCGGCAGCTCCGTCCGTCGCGTCAGTGGCGACCGCAAGCCCCTCGGCGGAGGTCGCGCTCAGTCCGAGTCCGTCCGCAGGAGGCTCATCGTCGGAGGCGCCGCCGAGCGTCGAGCCGTCGTTCTCCTCGACCTACACCGTGAGGAAGGGCGATACCCTTTCGGGGATTGCGACGCGGTTCAAGACGACAGCCGCAGCGCTCCGAGCGTTGAACGGATTGACCAGCTCGACTCTGCACACGGGGCAGGTGCTGAAGATCCCCTGAGGCCGGGTTGGCGCCAGCGGATCGCGCGTTCGAGCGGCCGGAGGTCAGTGCTGGCAGCCCCGGCAGAACGACGTCACGAAGCCGCCGGGCTTCACCTCGCTGATCTTCGTCCCGCAGCGCGGACACGGCTGGCCTCCCTTGTCGTGGACCGCGAGCCAGTCACGGGCCTGCTTCTCGAACGTCGGCGGCACCCGGACCCGGAGCTCGTCGACGGCCCGAGAGACCGTCGAACGGGTCGCGGCGTACAGGGCATCGACCTCCTCGGGTGCGAGGGTCGAACGTTTGCGGAACGGCAGGAGCCTCGCCGCATGGAGGATCTCGTCGCTGTAGGCATTGCCGATCCCGGCAACGAAGGCCTGGTTCTTGAGGAGGTTCTTGAGCTCACCCGGATGGCGGCGAATCCGCTCGCGCCAGACGTCGAGCGTCAAGGCGGGATCGTCGGCGTCAGGGCCGATCTCCCCGTCCGTCAGTCCCGGCACCGGCCGTTCGATCCCGGCCGGTAGCAGGTAGACCTTGCCCATCTGGGTCGGGTCGCGGTAGCGGATCTCGGCCGGCTGGTCGTCGGCAGGGATCCAGCTGGCCCGGGCGGTCCATCGGGCCCCATCGCGCGGCCGTCGCGCGCGCGAGCCAAATCCGAGGACGACGGCGGTCTTCGATGGCAGGGCGGCCGTCGGCGACGCCAGTTGGAAGCGGCCCGTCAGCATCGGGTTGAACACGATCCGGTCACGATCGAGGGTCGCGATCAGGAGCTTGCCACGGCGCCTGAAGGCCTTCAGCTCCTGGCCGACGAGGGCCTCGAGCTCCGCCGGCGTGCCACGGACAGCAAGGGGGGCCGGCGCGCGGGCCGCGGTGATCGGCCGACCGGCCAGACTGGCGTGGAGAGCGTCGGCGACGATCGCCAGATCGGGCAGTTCGGGCACAATCGGCCGATTGTAGCCGCGAAACCCTCTGTGCTAGACTCTCCCGGCCCTAGAGGCAGATAGCTGAAGACACGTCCAGCCAGCTCGCCACGAAGGGAGCGGACCGCGGCCGAATTACCACGGACCACTGCTGATCGTTTCGGAACCGGCCTGGGCGCTGCCCGGGCCGTCATCGTGTCTGGGGACTTCAGCGACAGGAGAGATCAAACCGTTGACCGAGGAACAGCAGAACGGGACCGCCCGGACCGAGGCAGCCGCCCCGACTCCGGAGCAGGAGCCCGACGGGGCCGCCGTCGCGACAGCCGTCGCCGATGAGCCCGAAACCAGCGCCCCGCCTGAGGCAAGCGCGGTGAGCGAGACGCCAGCGACCGATGGGCAACCGGCTCCGGCCGCTGGTTCTGCGAATGGTCCGGCCGCCGCGGACGACCCGGAGGCGGCAGCGGCGCCGCCCAGTGCGGCCGTCGACGATGACGCCCTGGCGTCGGGCGCCGATCGCGCGGACGCCGCTGCCGACCAGGGTTCCGCGGACGGCCCCACGGCCGAGGCAGCCGCGGCGACGGCCGAGCCCTCCTCTCTCGACGAGGACGACACCGCTCACGCTCCGGCTGCTGCCGAGGAGGACGAGCCCGAAGCTCCGGCGCCGGTGCGCGAGCTCGGGCCCGAGCCCACGACGATGGAGGAGCTGCTCGCCGAGCAGGACTCCGACATCAAGAGCTTCAAGCACGGCGACGTCGTCGAGGGAACTGTCGTCCGGATCGACAAGGACGAGATCCTCGTCGACATCGGCGCGAAATCGGAAGGCGTCGTCAGCAACCGCGAGCTCTACGGCCGGCATGCCGAGTCGCAACCCCAGCTCGCCATCGGCGACACGGTTCTCGTGTACGTCCTCCAGCCCGAGTCGCAGGAGGGACACGCGGTCCTTTCGTTGCGCCGCGCCGGTCTCGAGCGCAAATGGCGCTCGATGCAGGAGCAGTTCGAGGCGGGCGTGATCATCGAGGCGCCGGTTATCGACCACAACAAGGGCGGCCTGATCGTCGACTGCGGGATCCGCGGTTTCGTGCCGATCAGCCAGATCGTCGATTTCCCTCGCCGGCCCCAGAACGACCAGCCGCGTGACGCGGCGCAGGAGATCGCGGAGAAGCTTCAGCCCTTCGTCGGCCGGAAGCTCCGCCTGAAGATCCTCGAGGTCAACCGCAAGGCGAACCGCCTGATCCTCTCCGAGAAGGTCGCGCTGTACGAGGAGCGACGCGAGAAGCGCGACGAGCTGTTCAGCAGCCTCCAGGTCGGCCAGAAGGTCAATGGCACCGTCCGTTCGATCGCGCCGTTCGGCGTCTTCATCGACCTCGGTGGCATCGACGGCCTGGTCCACAAGAGCGAGCTCTCGTGGAACAAGGTCAACAACCCCGAGTCCGGCTACAAGGTCGGCGAGGAGGTCGAGGCCGAGGTCATCGACATCAACCACGAGCGCGGCCGGATCAGCCTGTCGATCCGACGCCTCCAGCCGGACCCCTGGCATTCGACAGTCGCGGACTTCAAGGTCGGCGACGTGATCGACGGAACGGTGACGAAGCTCGTGAACTTCGGCGCGTTCGTCCGGGTCCGCGACGGCCTGGAGGGCCTGATCCACATCAGCGAGCTGTC
>DATAQF010000307.1:0-6530 GCA_036264795.1 Candidatus Limnocylindrales bacterium
AGGCATCGACGCGGTTGCCGACGTTTCCGGCGCGCCTCCCCCCGCGGGCTCCGCCTTCCGGCGGCTCGGGGCTCGACGCTTCGGGGCGGCGGCGTCGACGACCGGGGCAGTCTCGGCCTCGACCCTCGTCGGGGCGGCTTCCGTGACCGGCCGTCGGCCCTTCGGTGACTGCGCAAGCTGGGCTCGCAGCATCTCCTCAAGCTCCGGGGGCACTTCGCTCCACGGGTCGCCGGACCGGGGGGCCGGACGATCGAACCGCTCCTGGCGGCCGAAGCCCGCATCGGGGCGGCCACCCGACCGCGACGGCTGCGGGCGATCCGGCTGACGGTCGCGGTCTCGGCCGCTGACATCCGGGTAGCGGTTGATGCCGCCACCCCCGCCGCGGCCATATCGCTCGCGTTCGATCGCCGACGTGTAGGCGCTGCGGCCCCCGCGCGGGCCGCCGCGGCCGCCCTGGCCCCCGCGTCCGCCCGCCTGCTGGCGGCCCCGCCGCTGCTCGGCGATCAGGTACTCGGGGATCTCGGGCTCGTCGAAGTCCTCGTCGTCCGACACCGGGCCGACGGCCGCGGGTGCCTGTCGGCTCGGGACCCCGAGCTGCGAGTCCCAGACCGAGCCGAAGGGCGTCGGGCGAGGACCGCGCGGCGCGGGAGTCGCCTGGAGGATCTCGTCCTCCTCGTCGGATTCGTCGTCGTCGAGGTCGGCACCGATGCCGGCCTGGGCAGGGCCACCCGCCTCGTCGGCCGGCAATGCTTCGCCGTCCCGGCCGCGACCACGGCCGCGACCCCGGCCGCCGCGCCGGCGGCGCCGGCGACGACCGGCCTCATCGGCTTCGCCCGCGCCGTCCAGAAGGTCGTCCTGGGTGGCCGCTGCGATCGTGGGCTCCTCGTCCTCGCCCTCGAGGTCGACCTCGAGGGAACCGCCCGACGGGGCCACGCGCGACAGCTTCTCACCCGGCAGGACCGTCAGCGACCCGTTGCCTCCGACGGCGGCCGGCTCCCGGCTGCCGGCTGCGCTCGAGCGCGACGTCGACCGGCCACGCGCCGCGATCGGCTCGGCCTCGCCGGGTCGGAGCCGGCCCCGGCCGCGCCCTCGACCACGCGTCCCGGTGCCTTCGGTCTGCTTGTCGGGGACCTCGGTCATCGAGAGGTCCTCCTCGTCCCCGGCGACGCGCCGACCCGAGCGCGACGAGCCCTTGTCGACCCGGGCGAGCTGAGTGATGTCGGTGAAGAGGTCCGCGACCTCGATCAGGTCCGACGACGTGTTGCCGCGGAAGCTGATGACCTCGACGCGAACGCCCATCTCCTGGACCGCGCGGATCGCCGGGGCGAAATCGCCGTCACCGGAGATCACGATCGCGATGTCGAGATTACGGGCGGTCTTCATCAGGTCGACGACCAGCTCGATGTCGAGATTCGCCTTGACCTTGCCGTCGCCGTACTTGCGGATGTCCTTGCTGACGACCTTGTAATGATTCCGCGCGAGGAATGCGTGGAAGTTCCGCTGGTTCTCGTTGTCCGGGTCGAGCCCCGTATAGGCATACGCGCGGACGAAGTCGCGTCCGGCGGTGGCCGCCTTGAGCAACGTGACGTAGTCGATGTCCGTGCCGGCCGCCTTGGCCGCGTAGAAGATATTCGCCACGTCCACGAAGACGGCGACGTTCTTTCCCACCTTGACTCCTTGTCTCTTGGTTCGTTCGACGCCGGCGCGTTCGCGCTGCTCGACGCCGCCCGATCAGATGCCGCTGCGGCCCCTGGCAGCCCCGACCGTGGCCACTGGCCGTTCAGCGCGCGGACCGGATTCGACGAAACCATGACGCTCCAGGCGGGTCCGCTCCGCCGGGTCGTTCGAAAGGGCAGCCTCCACGATGGTGCAGCCCTTGTTGCGTGCCGAGCGGAGGATCTCCTCCAGCAGCGCGTCGGTCACGCGGTCGACATCGTGGTCCGGATCGACCACGATGAGATCCACGGCTCCGACGAAGCCACCGGCCCGGACGGACGGTCGGAGGGCGAGGACCGCGCCTCCGACCACCTCGCGCCGGGCCTCGGCGATGAAGATGCTTGCCTGTGGAAGGTAGACCAGCTGTCGGAGCAGGTCACCGGAGTTGAGAGGTCCCGCGTCGCCGGGCGGCCGGACGGAGGCGCCGCTGAGCGCGACGAGCCGTTCGATGTCCGTGACACGAGCCGGGCGGATCAGGTATTCCACGCGGGCAGGAGACCCTCATGCGGGTCGGCGGGAGCGATGTGATTCGCATCCTTGGCCGATCGGGGGTGGACCGGTTCGCAGCGGCGTCAACGGGACCTCGCGGGGTGGCGAGCCAGAGGCTCGACAGCCACGCCCGGGTCGCGTCAACCGGTGTTGCATTCGGTCCGCCGATGTCTATGATACGGCATCGCTTCGGCGGCAACCTGCGCGCCGCCCGAATCAGCGTCCCCTGGTCGTCGTCCGTCACGCACCGCGCTCCGTTCAGTGGCCCCGCCGACCCGTCGGCTGGGCGTCCACGGACGAGGCACACGGGCCGTGGACGTGGGACGGGGGAGCGGGTCGGGTGGAATCGGAGGCGGCGCCGACCGAGGTTGACCGGGGCCACCCGGTCGACAGCGTTCGAGGAGGACACTGAATGAAACTGCGCAAGGTTGGCGCGATCGCCGCGATCGGCGTTCTCGTGCTTGCCGGCTGCAACCAGGGCGGAACCTCTGGCGGCACGAAGGGCACGATCAACATCGGGATCGAGCTGCCCCAACAGGGCAGTGAGCTTGCCAGCACCCAGCCCGAGATCAACGGGATCAAGCTCGCGGTCAAGGATGCCGGCAATGCGGCCGGCGGGTGGACGATCGACATCCCGAACTCGGTCGTGCTGGACGACGCCAAGGACGGCGTCCATGATCCGCAGACCGGCGCCCAGAACATGCAGGCGCTCGCCGCGAATCCGAATGTCGTCGCGGTGATCGGGCCCCAGAACTCCGGCGTCGCGAAGGTCCAGATCCCGATCTCGAACGCGGCCGGCCTGCTTCAGTGCTCGGCGGCGAACACGAACGAGGGCCTCACGAAGCCCGAGTTCGGCGCCCTCGACATCCGGAAGACCAACCCGACGAAGATCAACTACGTCCGGGTCGTCACCACCGACGACTACCAGGGTCCTGCCGCGGCCCGCTACATCCTGCAGAACCTGAAGCTCAAGACGGTCTACATCATCGACAGCACCGACACCTTCGGGAAGGGCATCGCCGACAACTTCCAGAAGTACTTCGAGGCCAATGGCGGCACGGTCGTCGCTCGTGACGGCGCGCCGAAGACCACCACCGACTACACCGCGCTCCTCACCGCGGCCAAGTCCAAGAATCCCGCGGCGATCTACTACGGCGGCGTCACCGCCGACGGTGCCGCTCGGGTCCTGAAGACCGCCGTCCAGCTCGGCCTGAACGTTCCGTTCGTCGGACCGGACGGGATCTACGACGGCAGCGTCAAGACGAAGGACTCGTTCCTGAACCTTGCCGGCGACGATGCGAAGCTGGCGATCGCCACGGCAGCCGCGGTCGGCGATTTCCCCGGCCGAGCGGACTTCGCCGCCAAGTACAAGGCCGCCTACAACACCGATCCGACCGGCTACGCCGCCACGGCCTACGCCTGTGCCCAGGTCGTCCTCGACGCCATGAAGCGGGCCGGCCCGACGGCCACCGACGCCAAGGACCTTCGCGAGAAGCTCCGCGCGGCGGCGGTCGATCCTTCGATCACCTATACCTCGGTCATCGGCGCGTTCAAGTTCGACGCGAACGGCGACACGAGCCAGAAGATCATCAGCTTCTATGCCTATGACGCCACCAGCCAGGACTGGTCGTTCAAGGAGCAGCTGGACTTCGCCAAGTAAGGCACCGCACTCGAAGGCCGGGGATCAGCTGATCCCCGGCCTTCGTCTCTGACGCTTCTCCGATTCTCTTGTCGAGAGGCAGCCCGTGACCAGCCGCGCGTCATCGTCGCCCGTCGCCCGGAGGCGCCTGCCGTTCGCGGCGCGGCTCGCGATCGGCGCACTGATCGGGATCGTTCTCTACTACGCGCTCCTCGTGGCCGCGCAGTACCTCTCCAACACGAACGCGCCCGACGCGTTCAACAACTCGATCAAGACGAGCACCCAGCAGGTTGCCAATGCCCTGGTGCTCGGTGCGATCTACGCGCTCGTCGCGCTGGGCTACACGATGGTCTACGGCATCATCGAGCTCATCAACTTCGCCCACGGCGACGTGTTCATGGTCGGCGCGTTCATCGGACTGTTCTTCCTGACGAACGCCCCCGAGCCCCTCGACTTCCTGGGGCTCCACCTGACCGGGACGATCGCGGAGCCCGTGGTCCTGATCGTCGTCCTCGTGGCGGCGTTCCTCGTCGCGATGACCTTCATGGGGCTGGTCAACGTCACGATCGAGCGCCTCGCCTATCGGCCCCTACGCCACGCTCCCCGGGTCGCCCCGCTGATCACCGCGATCGGCGTGTCGCTGATCCTCCAGAACGTCATGCAGATCATCGTCGGAACCGGTGACCGGAAGGTGCCCGAGATCGTGCCGAACATCCACGTCGGAATCCTCGGGGCGGAGATCCGGGTCATCAGCCTCGTGATCTTCATCGTCGCCATCAGCCTGATGATCGGGCTCCAGGTCTTCGTGAACCGAACGCGTCTCGGCCGGGCGATGCGCGCGACCGCGCAGGACCAGCAGGCCGCCCAGCTGATGGGCGTGGACCTGAACCTCACGATCGCGATGACGTTCCTCATCGGCGGAGCGCTGGCGGGCGCCGCCGGCGTGTTCCAGGGCCAGTACTTCGGGTTCGTCCGGTTCGACCTCGGCTTCAACGCCGGCCTGAAGGCGTTCACCGCGGCGGTTCTCGGCGGTATCGGCAACCTGACGGGCGCCGCGATCGGCGGCTTCGCGATCGCCTTCGTCGAGGTCTTCTCGCAGGCGGTCGGGCAGGCGCGCTGGTCTCAGGCGATCGTCTTCGTCGTCCTCATCGTCGTCCTCGTCTTCCGACCCGCCGGGATCTTCGGCCAGCAGATCGGAGAGCGAGCATGAGCGGCCGGCTCGCGAACATCGGCGGCCCGCGGGGCGCGGCCATCCGGTCCCAGATCCGGGACATCACCGACGCCCATCGCTCGCTCACGATCATCGTCGCGATGGCGATCGTCGGGCTGGTGCTGCCGATCCTCGCCACCGTTCCGCCCTTCAGCATCTTCCAGTCGCTTGACGTCTGGTTGAACGGCTTCTCGAACGCCGGGGTGTTCGTCCTGCTCGCGCTGGGCCTGAACATCGTGGTCGGGCTGGCGGGCCTGCTCGACCTCGGCTACGCCGCGTTCTTCGCGATCGGCGCCTATGCCTACGCCTACGGCGCTTCGCCGTTCTCGGGCATCCATGCGCCGTTCATCGCGATGCTCCTGATCGGGGCGCTCGTCGCCGCGACCTTCGGCGTCCTGCTCGGTGCGCCGACGCTGCGCCTCCGGGGCGACTATCTCGCGATCGTGACCCTCGGCTTCGGCGAGATCGTTCCGATCGTGTTCCTGAATGCCGACAAGTACACCGAGGGGACGAACGGCATCGGCGGCATCTACTCGCCGGATCTCCCGTTCATCGAGTTCACGATCCTCAACCCCTGGCCGTTCTATGCCCTCGTCATCGCACTCGTCGCGATCGTGATGGTGTTCGTCTACCGGCTCCAGGAATCACGGATCGGCCGGGCATGGATGGCGATCCGGGAGGACGAGCTGGCCGCGGCAAGCAACGGCCTCAACACCGTCACCACGAAGCTCCTGGCGTTTGCCCTCGGCGCGTCGACCGCCGGGTTCGCCGGCGTCTTCAATGCCGCGAAGCTCACCCTCGTGAGTCCGGAGCAGTTCCTCTCGACGGTGTCGTTCTCGATCCTCGCGATGGTCGTCCTCGGCGGGATGGGCAACATCTGGGGCGTCGCCCTGGGCGCATTCGTGATCTACACGATCCAGATCGTCCTGCTGAAACAGCTCAACGCCTTCTTCGCGGAGCTGCACGTTCCGATCCTCCAGGACATCAACTTCGTGCAGTATCAGTTCCTGCTGTACGGCCTGGCCCTCGTCCTGATGATGCTGTTCCGGCCCGAGGGCCTGTTCCCGAGCCAACGGCGCAAGCGAGAGCTGCACTCCGCCGCGACCGCGGAAGCGGAATCCTCGGCGGTGGCCGCCCTCGACGAGAGCCTGTCATGACCGTCGCATCGACCAATCCGAACCTCGTCCTGTCGGCGAAGAACGTCACGAAGCGGTTCGGTGGCCTCGTCGCCGTCAATGACATCAGCTTCGACATCCCCGAGGGCTCGATCGTCAGCCTGATCGGGCCGAACGGAGCGGGCAAGACCACGTTCTTCAACATCATCGCCGGGATCTACGACCCGACCTCGGGCCGGATTGCCGTTCATGGCCGGACGATGGTCGCTCGCCCGATCCGAGCGTGGCTGGAACCGTTCCTGTGGGTCGCTCCTGCGGTCGTCGTCGGGCTGATCAGTGCGATCGTCGTCGCCGCGGCGCA
>DATAQF010000178.1:0-4948 GCA_036264795.1 Candidatus Limnocylindrales bacterium
ATCGACGGAAGTCACGGACGCTCAGCCTGGTGATCCTCACAGGGTCACCTCCTGGTCGGCCAGCAGCAGGCGGCCGAGCCCGAGGACGTCACGGAGCTCGGCCGCCTCTCGGAGCGAGCCTTCGGAGCCCTCCGCCTCCAGCTCCGCGATCTGACCCTCGACGTTCCGGATGAACGCCCCGGGGATCGTGTCCGGCGAAGGCAGGCTGCCCTGGGTCAGCGCGGGCAGTGACGTGTCGCGAACACGCAGCTTGAGGAAGCTGCCGCGAAGCTGATCCTCGACCTCGTCGGTCGAGACGTCGAGGTCATCCGGCCTGACGCCGGTGATCCGGACGTCGAGCACGAGGTCCGGATCGGCGCGATCCGCGAGCGCCCTGAGGAGCTCGGGTTGTCCGGCCAGGGTCGCCGCGTCGACATCCAGCTTCTCGAAGCGCGTCCGCCCGACAGTCCGCTCCTCGATCGTCACGGTCCGCTGGCCCGCGGCCTCGTCGAGGGCCACCATCAGAACCTTGCCGGCCCCGTCCTGGGTGACCGCGACCGGCTCGGGGGCCCCCGAGTACGCATAGGTCGTGGCTCCGGCCTTGCCCTGCTGCGCCGAGTGCCAATGGCCGAGGGCGAGATAGTCGAGCCCGGTCGCCTCGATCTCCGACCGGGTCACGACCACCTCATCCCGATCGGTTCGGTCGGGGATCGCCAGCGAGCCGTGGACCATCGCGACGTGCCAGGTCGCTCCCTCGCGCGGTGTGACCTTCAGGTCGCGCAGCGGGCTGTACGGCGCGCGCTTCGTGGCGAACACGGGGCCGTGGACGATGACGTCGCAGCTCGACAGGTGGACGCTCGGGCGGTCCGGCGTGAGAACGGTCACGAGGTCGTCGTCGGCGGCCGAGCCGGCCATCGCGGGGAGGTCGTGGATCCGATAGAGCGAGGCGCGGTCGTACACGTCGTGGGTGCCCGGGATGATGACCGTCCGAATCCCGGCGGCAACCAGGCGCTTGAGCTCGGCCGCGACGCGGTCCACCGAGCGCCGGGGCTGCGTGTTCGAGTCGAACAGGTCGCCGGCGATGAGGACGATGTCGACGCGCTCGGCGATCGCGAGGTCGACCGTGGCCTTGAATGCGGCGAACTGCCGTTCGCGCTGGGCCGCGGCCTGTTCCCCCAGATCGGCGTGGCGGGCACCGAGATGAACGTCGGCTGTGTGCAGCAGTCGGAGCATTCCGGTGGCGCTATGCCTCCTGTCTGGACCCGACGAGGCCCGGCGACTCGCCAGGTTGCGCTCCCGATCCTCGGCGGACCAACCTGGAGCGAGCGAGGCGCCCCCTGGCCCTCGCTCGCGGGCCGACTCTCGGCGGCCATTGTGACAGGTCGACTGTCACGGTCGCCATGCGGCCGGGCGACGGGCGCGAGCCCCGAATTCACGTTCGCCGACCTGCCTCGGGGTCCGTCGCCAAAGCCGATTCGGCATGCAACGCCGCATTCGGAGCATCGGTGTATGGTGCCGCCATCGAACAACCGGTGCGCCCCGCAACAGGGACTCCATAACGGCACCTGGGTAGCAGCGCCGGACCTTCCCGACGCAACGGCAACATCCCACCTGCCGACGTGGTCGCCCCGAGCGCTCCCGGTCCACGACCCGCGCCAGAGGAGAGGAAGGTTTCGTGACCTACGTCGACCGAACGCTGACCTGTGTCGACTGTGGAGTGGAGTTCATCCATTCAGCTGCCGATCAGGAGTACTACGTCCAGAAGGGCTTTGCCTCCGACCCGAAACGATGCGCCAGCTGCCGAGCCAGCCGGCGGGCGAGCCGCGACGCGGGCTACGACGTCCGCGACATCGGCGGGCCTCGCGGCTACGAGCGGGGTGACGACCACGTTGCGCGGGAGTACTTCGCGGTCATCTGCTCATCGTGTGGCAACCAGGCGCAGGTACCGTTCAAGCCGCGCATGGATCGGCCCGTGTACTGCTCGGACTGCTTCCGGCAGGTCAAGCCAGACTGACGCTTCGACCGAGCCCGTGCGGTGGGTCGCGGCGTCCCGAGGGCCGCGGTCCGCTCTCTCCTCAACGTGACCGAATGCCCCGGCCGCCGGCCGGGGCATTCGCCTGTCCGGGCTGGCGCTCGACATGACGGCCGCGGAGGAGCCGCCCTCAGACGCGGAACACGTCCCCCCGACGGAAGCGCTCCCGCCGACGGCCGCGCCAGACGGTGACGCGGCCCCGACCCTGAACCTGCCACGCGCCGTCCAGGCCGATCGCCGCGGTCTCCTCGTCGATTCCGAGAATCGGCAGGCCGCGCGGAGCCTGCAGGACCAGCAGGGCCGAGAGCGCCTCGGGCCAGGCGTCGTAGTGCGGGATCACCGTGGCGTCGGGGACGATCCCCAGCCCGTCGCGCCAGCGAGCCGGCCACAGGAGGCGGCGTCCGCGGAGGTCCCAGTGGCGCCCCGCGAGGGTCATCGCCCCCGCGGAGCATCCGGCGATCACGGCGCCGCGTCCGTGAGCCGCAACGAGCGCGGCACCCAGCGGGGTCGAGACGAGCGCGCCCGTCAGGTGTCCGGGCTTGCCGCCCGACAGGTAGACGAGATCGGCCTCTCCGATCGCCTGGACGTTTGCCGCATCGGCGGCGTCGAGGCGATCGCGCACGAGGACCGGCTCGACCTCGGCTCCGAGGACCGAGAAGTGCTCGACGCCCATCGCCACCCAGCGCTGGAAGACCTCCTCGCCGTCCGGCCACGAAGCGGTGGGCAGCAAGGCGACCCGGGGTCGGGTTCGGCCCGTGGCGGCGAGCAGGCCCGCATCGATCTCGGCCATGGCCGGCAGGAACTCACCTGAGCCCACGAGGGCGACGGGTCCCGGCATGCGCGAGAGCATAGCGGCGGCTGTGCGACGATGCCGCCATGTCGCGATCACAGCGCTGGACCCTCGTCGCCGCCATCCTCGGGTCGGGGATCGTCTTCCTCGATGGGACCGTGGTCAACATCGCCCTGAAACGCATCGGCCAGGACCTGCCGACGAGCTTCCTCGGCGTCCTCGAGGGGCAGGCCTACGTCGTCAGTGGCTATCTCGCGGTTCTCGCGGCGCTCCTCATCCTGGCCGGTGCCCTGGCCGACTACTACGGCCGGCGGCGGATCTTCGTCATCGGCCTCGTCGGCTTCGGGGCGATGTCGGTCCTCTGCGGACTTGCCCCAAGCCTCGAGTTCCTCGTCCTCGCTCGCATCCTTCAGGGCGCCGCCGGTGCGCTCCTCGTGCCGGGCTCGCTCGCGATCATCACCGAGGCGTTCCAGGGGGACAGTCGGGCCCGGGCGTTCGGCCTGTGGGCATCGGCCACCTCCGCCCTGACCCTGGCCGGTCCGATCGTCGGCGGACTGCTCGTGGACAACCTCACGTGGCGGCTGGCCTTCCTCCTCAACATCCCTCTGGTCGTCATCGCCGTCTGGGCGACGCAGAATCACGTCGAGGAATCCCGTGATCCGACCGCCGGCGGACACTTCGACTGGCTCGGCGCCTTCGTCGGTGCCATTGCGATCGGAGGCCTGTCCTTCGGCGCGATCCGCGGTCAGCAGCGGGAGTGGCAGGACAGCCTCGCCTGGGGCGCGCTCGCGGTCGGGGCCGTGGCGCTGATCCTGTTCCCGATCCTAATGGCGAAACGGCCTCATCCGCTCGTGCCGTTGTCGCTGTTCCGCATCCGGAACTTCGCCGTCATCAACCTCTCGACGTTCCTGATCTACGGCGCCCTCTACGTGACCTTCAGCTACAGCCCGCTGCTGTTCCAGGGGACTCTCGGCTACACCGCGCTCGGAGCATCGATCGTCGGGATCCCGAGCGGGATCCTGCTGACCGTCCTGTCCGCCCGGGTCGGCGGCCTCGTCGGCAGATTGGGGCCCAGGGTCTTCCTCGTCGCGGGCCCGCTCCTGATGGCGGCCGGCCTGCTCTGGTACGCGCGGCTGCCTCCGACCACCGCTCCCTGGCAGGCGGACCTCGGAAAGCCCGCCACGCTGATCCCGCCGAGCGACGTCCTGATCGACGTCCTGCCCGCCGTGCTCCTGTTCGGCCTTGGGATCTCCCTCGTCGTCGCCCC
This sequence comes from Candidatus Limnocylindrales bacterium, assembly GCA_036264795.1. Classification (GTDB taxonomy): domain Bacteria; phylum Chloroflexota; class Limnocylindria; order Limnocylindrales; family CSP1-4; genus CF-46. The sequence goes on from DATAQF010000178.1 coordinate 4,069, forward strand.
CCTGACCAGCACGCTCATGAGCTCGATCCCGGAGCGGATGTCGGGGCTCGGATCGGCGGTGAACAATGCCCTCGCGCGCGTCGGGCAGCCGCTCCTCGGGGCGGTGATCTTCGTCGCGATCTCGGCGTCCTTCTACCAGTCGCTGGCCGCCCGGGTTCCTGGGCTCGATCCCTCCGACCCGACGATCCGTGCCGAGGTCATCCCGCTCAACCCGCCGAAGCCGGGCGTCCCGGCCGAGATCGCGAGCGCGGCCAAGGTCGCCTCGGTCGACGCGTTCCACTTCGCGGCCCTCGTGTCGGCCGGCCTGCTCGTCGCGGGTGCCGCGGTCAACGGCTTCGGGCTGCGGGGCGGGACCGAACGGCGGCAGGCCCGAACCGCGAGTCCGGCAGGAACGGAGGTCGAGCCCGGCTGAGCCCGGCTGAGCGCGGCGTGGCCGTCCGGCACGGGGCGCTGCGGAAGCGTCCCAGTCTCTGTGCTGGATGAGGTTTCCGATCAACCAGTCATCCCCGGACTATTGGAGCGAATTCCGCGACCGAACCTGGATCCAGCGCGCCTCCGCGCGGCTTGGTCACGCACGAGACGGCCGCTCCCGACCCATGGGACCGGGCGATTCGGCCCGACGACTGGATCGAAGAGTCCGTGGATGACTAGATGAGAGGAAACCGGAGCCCGGGCGACGCCTTGGGCCGGGCGAACCCCGGGCCGCCCTCACGCGATCTTTGGGGCATCCCATTCCCTGCGCTGGATCAGGCCACCGACGGCCACGGGCGGAGAGCTGCCGCGAAGCCGACGTCGGCATGGTCCGTTGCGAGTCGCACTGATGTCAGATACCAGCAGCGTGATGAATGGGGCTCACGTCGTACCGACCGGGCCGGCAGAG
>DATAQF010000189.1:0-17842 GCA_036264795.1 Candidatus Limnocylindrales bacterium
AACCAGGCGATCCAGACCAATGGGGCGCCGGCCGCGATCGGTCCCTACAGCCAGGCGATCCGCAGTGGCGACCTCGTCTTCTGCTCGGGCCAGCTTGGCCTCGATCCGGCGACGGGCGAGCTCGCCGAGGGCGTCGAGGCCCAGGCCGAGCGATCGTTGCGAAACCTCCAGGCGGTCCTCGATGCGGCCGGGCTCTCGATCGGCGACGTCGTGAAGACGACGATCTTCCTTGCCGACATCCGCGACTTCGCCAGCGTCAACGCCGTGTACGCAACGTTCATGCCGGATCCGCCGCCGGCGCGCTCGACGATCGGCGTGGGCGCGTTGCCGAAGGGCGGCCTCGTCGAGATCGAAGCCGTCGCCCGCCGACCGATCCCCGACGCCGTGGCGACGCGTCGGACCTGACGTTCGGGCGCCCGATCCATCCTCCTCGGCTTCTCTCGCGATCGACAGCCGACGGTTTGACACTGCGAAGGGGCGGCCCATACCATCGCGCCACTTCTCGATGACATCCACACCTCGACACGCGCCGGGCCCAAACCGCGTCGGGATCGCGCCGCCCCCGACCCTCGCCCGGCCGCGTGGCCCTTCGTGAACCCCCCAAGTCCCGGCAGCGCTCCACGGGTGAGAGCCGTCGTCATGGCGGCCGGTCTCGGCACGCGCATGAAGTCGGCGCTGCCGAAGCTCCTGCATCCCCTCGTGGGCCGTCCGATGGTCGCCTTCGTCGTCGATGCCGGTCGAGAAGCCACCGGCGAGCGCCCGCTCGTCGTGACGTCTCCGGCCACGGCTGCCGTTCGCGAGGCACTCGGTGACGAGGTCGACTACGCGCTCCAGGCCGAGCCGCGCGGGACGGGCGACGCGGTTGCGGCCGCTCTCACCGCCCTGCCCGACGACGTCGACGAGATCCTCGTCCTGACCGGCGACGCCCCGCTCCTCGAGGCGGAGCTCCTCGAGGCGCTGCTCGAAGAACGCCGGCTGGACCAGGCGGCCATCGCCCTCGTCGCCGTCGATGCGATCGAACCGGGTCACCTGGGCCGGGTCGTTCGCGACGAGGCCGGCACGGTCGAGCGGATCGTCGAGCGCAAGGACGCCACGGACGAGGAGATCGCCGTCAACGAGATCAACTCGGGCCTGTACGCCTTCGACGCCGCCTGGCTGCGGAGCCGGATCGGGACGCTCAAGCCATCTCCGAAGACGGGCGAGCTCTACCTGACCGAGCTGGTGGAGGTCGCCCGCGCCGACGGCCGGCTCGTCGTCGCGATCACGGTCGAGGACGACGGTCGGCTCCTCGGGATCAACGACCGGGCGGAGCTCGCCCAGGCCGAATGGGACCTCCGAACCCGGCTCAACGGCGCCCACATGCTGGCGGGCGTGACGATGCGGGACCCATCCACGGCCTACGTCGACGCGTCGGTGACCCTCGCCGAAGACGTCACGCTCGAGCCGAACGTCATCCTCCGTGGCACGACGACCGTCGGTCCGGGGACGACGATCGGGGCCGGTTCGCAGATCGTCGACAGCACGATCGGGGCGGGCTGCACGGTCTGGGCCTCCGTCGTCGAGGGGTCGACGGTCGAGGACGGGGCACGGGTCGGGCCGTTCAGCCACCTTCGTCCCGGATCCCACCTCGGACCGGACGCAGAGGTCGGCAACTTCGCGGAGCTGAAGAACACGCGCCTCGGGCGGGGCGTGAAGCAGCACCACATGAGTTATCTCGGTGATGCCGAGCTCGGCGATGGCACGAACGTCGGCGCGGGCACGATCACCGCGAACTTCGACGGGCAGAGGAAGCACCGGACGACGATCGGCAAGCGCGTCTTTCTCGGCGTCGACACGATGCTTCGCGCGCCGCTGACCGTCGGCGACGACGCGAAGACCGGCGCCGGAGCGGTCGTGACGAAGGACGTGCCGGCCGGCAAGCTCGCCGTCGGGATGCCGGCCCGTCTTCGCGATCCGAGGCCGACGGCTCCCGATTCGGAGTCGGTGGAACCCTCGAACGACGGGCCCGGCTAGTGCTCGACATCCTCGTCATCGTCATCCTGACGCTGCTCGAAGGGTTCTTCGTCGCCGCCGAGATCGCCCTGGTGTCGATCCGCCGAAGCCGGGTCGAGCAGCTCGTCGACGAGGGATCGCCGGGCGCGCGTCGGGTGCGGCGGCTGCTCGACGATCCGGGTCGGTTCCTCGCCGTCTCCCAGCTCGGCCTGACGGTCATCGGGTTCTTCGCTTCGGCGTATGCCGCCGTGAACCTGACGACCGCCCTCACGGACGTGCTGAAAGGGGTCGTCGGCCAGGGGACCGCGGAGGGCCTTGCCCTTCTCCTCGTCACCGTGCTCCTCGCCCTGTTCACGATCATCTTTGCGGAGCTCGTCCCGAAGACGCTCGCGCTGTCGAGCCCCGAGCGGTTCGCGCTGGCGCTCTCGATCCCCATCGACTTCCTGGCCCGAGCGCTCGGCCCGTTGATCGCGGTCCTGACGGGGGTGACCCGGGCCATCGCCGGAATGTTCGGCGCGAGCGTCACGAACGAGGCCCAGATCACGGCGGAGGAGCTGCGCCTGATCGTCGAGCGGGGAGGGGAGCAGGGCGTCCTCGAGGCGGAGGAGGAGCAGATGATCAACTCGATCATCGAGCTCGGCGAGCGCCGTCTCCACGAGGTGATGATCCCGCGGATCGCGATCGTTGCCCTGCCGGCGTCGGCGTCCCTCGAGGAAACGATCGACAAGGTCGTCGAGGAGGGCCACTCCCGGATCCCCGTCTACGAGGAGTCGATCGACGAGGTCATCGGCATCCTCTACGCCAAGGATCTGCTGCCGTTCCTCAAGGCCGGGTCGGAGCCGCGACCCGCGCTCCGGACGCTCCTCCGGCCGCCGGTCTTCGTCCCCGAATCGATGACGATCGACGACCTCCTCCACGAGTTCCAGCGCCGGAAGGTCCACATCGCGATCGTCCTCGACGAGTACGGTGGCACGGCGGGTCTCGTCACGATCGAGGACCTGCTCGAGGAGATCGTCGGCGAGATCCAGGACGAGTACGACACCGAGGAGCCGATGGTCGTCCGCCTGTCCGAGGACGAGGCCCGGGTCGACGGCCGCGCCGACGTCGACGATCTCGCCGAGCTGTTCGACCTGGACCTCGGGCTCGAGGACGCGGACGAGTACGACACGGTCGGCGGCCTCATCTATCACCGGATCGGCGGTGTGCCCTCGCCGGGCGACCAGGTCGACGTCGACGGGCTGACCCTGACCGTCGAATCGACCGACGGCAGGCGCGTCGGCAAGGTCCTCGCCGTCCGTCGTCGCACCGACGACGCGGACGCGCCCCGGCCCGACGAGGACGGCGACCGCTAGGTCGGCTCCAGGGCCGGGCATCGTCGAGGATGAGCAAGCGCACGCCGATTCCTGCCGAATACCAACCCGGGTAGTGAGCGGCGGTGGATGAGCCCGATCCGGAGCGATTCTGGTGCCGTCTACCACCCCGAGTGGTGAGAGGGCCGAATTCAGGCCTCGCAGGGCCTCACAGGCCGTTCCACGTGAGCCCACTGACTCCGGGGGTGGTATCCGGCGAAAACCCGCCCGCGGTCGGGAGCGGGGGCGAGATCGGATCAGGCGCTGATCACTGAGACGATGATCTCCTCGAGACGGCGCCGAGCCTCCGGCTCGACGACGCCCGTCGCGTCGAGCTCGGCCAGGGCCTCGTCGCGGTGGCGGCGAGCCTGCTCGCGGGTGTAGTCGCGGGCGCCGGCGCGTTCGAGGATCGCAACGACCTCGGACACCGCGGCGCCGGTCGGCCCGCCGTTGCCGTAGAGCGCGGCGAGGCGCTCGCGGTCCTCGCGGCCCGCATGCTCGAAGGCGTAGATCACCGGCAGCGTCTTCTTCCGCCGGGCGATGTCGGTCGGCTCCTTGCCGGTCGAACGCTCGGCGCCCCAGATCCCGAGCAGGTCGTCGTTGATCTGGAAGGCGAGCCCGAGCGCCCAGCCGAACCCGCGATACCGAGCGATCACCTCGTCGTCGTCGGACGCGAGGAGCGCACCGGCCTCGATCGAGGCCGCGATGAGGGCCGCCGTCTTCCGGCCGATCATGTCGAAGTACAGATCGACCGACATCATCTCGTCGGCCTCGCTCGTCGCGATGTCGATGTACTGGCCTTCGCACAGGGCGACGCAGGTTTCGTCGTACAGCCGCATCAGGCGGAGCACCTTGGCGTCGCTGAAGCCCAGATCCGTGAGGCGGTGGAGGGCCATCCGGCTCAGGCTGAACAGCATGTCGCCGGTGTTGATCGCCTGGGCGACGCCATGCAGCGCCCAGACGGTCGGCCGGTGGCGTCGCTCGCGGTCGCCGTCCTCGATGTCGTCATGGACGAGGCTGAAGTTGTGGCCGAGCTCGACCGCGGCTGCGCCCGGCAGGGCCGGCCGGTAGTCGCCGGCGATGGAGGCGTAGGCGAGGAGCCCGAGGAGGGGCCGCATCCGCTTGCCCGACGGTGCTCCGGACCCGTCGAGGCCGAGGTGGTAGCGGATCATGTCGTAGACGCCGGCGGTGGAGGGATCGTGGTTGGCGACGACGCGCAGGATCTCCTGCTCCGTGTCGGCGATCAGCGCGGCGGCATCGAGGACCGGTTGGGCCGTGGTCATCTCGAGGGCATGGTACCGGGATTTCGGCAAACATGCGAGCGCGCGGTAGCCTGTTGCTTGGCGAACGATCTGCCGTCCGAAATCCGGCGTCGTGCTACCGTGCAGATCGTGCCGATCCCGCGCCGCTACACGACCGATGCGATCGTCCTGTCACGCTTCGACTACGGCGAAGCCGACCGCATCCTGACCCTGATCACCCCCCTCCACGGGAAGCTGAAGGCGATCGCCAAGGGCATTCGCCGGCCGACGTCGCGCATCGGTGGCAGCCTCGAGCCGTTCGCCGAGCTCCACGTCCTGCTGGCTCGCGGCCGGACGTTCGAGGTCGTCACCCAGGTGAGCGTCGAGCATGCCTGGCTGAACCTCCGCGACTCCCTCGAGAGTGCGGCGACCGCCTGGTACCTCGCCGAGCTCGCCGATCGCTCGCTCGAGGAGCGCCACGCGGCGGAGCCGGTGTTCTCGCTCCTGAAGCGCGCCTACGAGCTGCTCGACGTCGGGATGGCCCCCGGTCGGGTCGCCCGCTGGTACGAGATGCACCTCGCCGACGAGCTGGGCGTTCGGCCCGAGGTCGACCGCTGCGTCGAATGCGACCGGGCGCTCGAGGTCGACGGGCGCTTCCGCTGGGTCCCGCCCCTCGGCGGCGTCCTGTGCGATCGATGTCCGGGCCCGCCGCATGATCGAACGGGCCTGACCCTCGAGGCGCTGAAGCTGCTCAAGGCCTACCAGCGCCAGGACGTCGAGGCGATCGCGGCCCTGCGCCTCGCGACCGCCACCGAGCGAGAGGTGGAGGCCGCCCTCCGCGACTTCCTCCGCATCGCCCTCGAGCGGGACGCCCGCTCGCTCGGGTTCCTCGACGAGATCCGGACGCCGAACCTGGCCGCGAACGGGGGCCGAGCCTGAGTCACCCGCCGATCATTCCCCGCGGCTCGGCCCTGCGCCGCGCCCAGCGTCCGGGTATCGAGGGCCGCGAGAGCGGACTCTCCGGCAACCCCGACATTCCCGATCCGCCGAGCGACGCGCCGACCGGCCTGCGAGACCGCCTGACCCGCGCCCGGGATGCCGTTCGGGCGCTGATGGGCATCCTGCCGCGCGTCATCGGTCTCGTGTGGGAGGCGAGCCGGATCCTGACGATCGGCCTGGCGATCGCCACGGTTCTCGCGGGGGTCGTGCCCGCGATCACCGCGTACATCGCCAAGCTCCTGATCGATGCCGTCGTTCGCGCGATCACGGTTCGGGCGAACCCGGCGCTCTCGCCGACGGTGACGGTCGGCCCGCTGACCCTCGATGCCGTCGGCACGGTCGTCATCCTGGCCGGTGCCCAGTTCGCGATCTACGCCCTGTCGTCGTTCCTGAGCACGCTCCGGAACGTCTGCCAGCAGCTCCTCCAGGAGCGGGTGACGAACACGATCCAGCTCCAGATCATGGACCACGCCGCGAAGCTGGACCTCGCCTTCTTCGAGGACTCCGCTTCCTACGACCTCCTCCGCCGCGCCCAGCAGGGTGCATCGAGCCGGCCGCTGTTCATGGTCAGCGGCGTGTTCGGGCTGATCCAGACGGCGATTGCCTTCCTGTCGATGATCACGCTGCTCCTCTTCCTGAGCCCCTTCCTCGCGCTCGTTGCCGTCATCGCCCCGATTCCCGCATTCATCGCCGACACGCGCTACGGCTGGCGGGGCTACAGCTTCGCCCGCTGGGCCTCGCCGCTCCGCCGCCGGATGGATTACCTCACGACGCTCGTCACGACCGACACGTACGCCAAGGAGGTCAAGCTGTTCGGCCTCGGGCCGTACTTCATCGACCGGTTCCGGCAGCTCGCCACCGTCTACCAGGATCGCCAGCGCGGACTCGTCGTCATGCGCTACTTCGCCGGCTTCGTCTGGTCGACGATCACGACCCTGGCGGGCTCCCTCACGTACCTCTACGTCGCGCTCCAGGCGATCGCCGGCAGGCTGACGCTCGGCGACCTCACGCTCTACACGCAGGCGGCCTCGTCCGTTCAGTCGTCGGTCCAGGGCCTGCTGTCGGGCTTCGGCTCGATGTACGAGAACAACCTCTATCTGAACGACCTGTTCGAGCTCCTCGCGACCCCGGTCGGAATCGAGGGAAGCGCGAGCGACGGGTCCGTTGCCACGTCGCGCCGGGCTGGCGCGGAGGGCGCCCGAGCCGCCGAGGCACCTCGTCTCGATCTCGATCTCGCCTCGGTCCGGGGCGAGCTGACGTTCGACCACGTCACGTTCCGGTATCCCGGGCGGGAGGAGGATGCCCTCGCCGACGTCAGCTTCACGATCGCCGCGGGCGAGACGGTGGCGGTGGTGGGTCGGAACGGCGCGGGGAAGTCGACGCTCATCAAGCTGATCACCCGCCTCTACGACCCGACGGACGGCCGGATCCTCCTCGACGGGACCGACATTCGCGAGCTCGAGCCGGATGCGGTCCGGCGCCTGATCGGCGGGATGTTCCAGGACTACGTCACGTACCAGGCGAGCGCCGCCGAGAACATCGGCCTGGGCGAGCTCGGCAACATCGAGGACCGCCGGGCCGTCGAGGAGGCGGCACGCAAGGGCGGCGCCGACAGCCTGCTCGACCGGCTGCCCGATGGCTGGGACACGCCGCTCGGCAAATGGTTCGACGGCGGGGTCGAGCTGTCGGGCGGCGAATGGCAGAAGATCGCGCTGGGCCGGGCGTTCATGCGCGACGCCCGGATCCTCCTTCTCGATGAGCCGACCTCGGCCCTCGACGCGCAGGCGGAGTTCGAGCTCTTCGCCCGGTTGCGCTCATTGGCTCGCGGCCGGACCGCGATCTACATCTCGCATCGGTTCTCCACGGTCCGGCAGGCCGACCGGATCCTGTTCCTCGAGCACGGCCGGCTCGTCGAGCAGGGGACGCACGCCGAGCTGATGGCGCTGGGCGGTCGCTACGCGCAGCTGTTCACGCTCCAGGCCGCGGCCTACACGGGAGAGCCCGTCGACGACCTCCTCGCGGCCGACGAAGCCGACGATCGGACGGCCGCGACAGCGGACCCGTTTGCCGAGCGCAGCGCCTGATGCCCTCGCGACGTTCGATCGTCGCCGGCGCGATCCTCGGCGCCACGCTATCCGTCCTGGGGCGCCCGATCCGGCGGACGGTGGGGATGGCCCTGTCGGCTCGAACGGAGCGACGCCTCAATCGTGTCGCGATGCGAGGCCCGTACCGCGTCAGCCCGGCCGCCAGAGATCTCCACGAGCGGCTCACGATCGTCGACCTCCACGCGGATTCGCTGCTCTGGGGCCGAACCCTGCTGGAGCGGAGTGATCGCGGACACGTCGACGTCCCGCGATTGATCGAGGGCAACGTCGCGCTCCAGGTGTTCGCCCTGTCGACGAAGGTGCCGCGCCACCTCAACATCGAGCGGAACGACGACCGGACCGACGACATCGCGCTCGTCGCCCTCGCCCAGGGATGGCCCGCAGCGACATGGCGAAGCCTCCTCGCCCGCGCGGCCTATCGGTCGGGCCGCGTCGCGTCGATGGCCGCGAATGCCGCCGGACGGCTCGTCGTCGTCCGTTCGGTCATCGATCTCGATGCGTTGATCGCCCGCCGCGCCGCGGGCGAGTCGGTCGTCGGTGGCCTGCTCGCGATCGAAGGCGCCCATGCCCTCGATGACGAGGCCGCGAACGTCGATCGGCTCTTCGACGCCGGGTATCGGATGGTCGGCCTGGCTCATTTCTTCGACAACGCGTTCGCCGGTTCGGCTCACGGGATCGCGAAGGGCGGACTGACGGCCGCCGGCCGCGAGGTTGTCGGGCGGCTCGAGGCGCGGTCGATGATCGTCGATCTGGCGCATGCCTCGGCGGCGACGATCGACGACGCCCTCGCGATCGCGACTCGACCGCTCGTCGTGTCGCATACAGGGGTTCGCGGCACGGCCGACAACTCGCGGAATCTGTCCGACGATCAGGTTCGGGGCGTCGCCGCGACGGGTGGCGTCATCGGCATCGGCTTCTGGCCGACGGCAAGCGGAGGCGACGATGCGGCGTCGATCGCCCGCTCGATCAGCCACGCCGTGGCCATCGTCGGCGCGGAGCACGTCGCCCTCGGCTCCGATTTCGACGGCGGCGTCCCCGTCCCGTTCGATGTCTCGGGGCTGCCGTTGCTCACGGCAGCCCTCCTTGCCGAGGGCCTCGACGAGGCGACGATCGCCGCCGTCATGGGCGGCAGCGCCGTCCGATTCCTGCGCGCCGCGCTGCCGGCGCGCTGAGTCCAGCGGAGCGGCGAGTCCAGGCGCGCCCGTCTGCTAGCATCGCCAGCCCAGCCATCTGCGACCGTCCCTTCCACGGCCGGCGCCCAGGAGTACCCCGTGACCGAGACCCCCTCCGCAACCCATCCGAACGACGTCGCGCCGGCCGTCGCCAGCCTCGAGACGATCGTCTCGCTCGCCAAGCGCCGCGGCTTCGTCTTTCCCTCGTCGGAGATCTACGGCGGGATCAACGCCGTCTGGGACTACGGGCCCCTCGGGGTCGAGCTGAAGAACAACGTCAAGCGTGCCTGGTGGCGGGCGATGGTCCAGGAGCGCGAGGACATCGTCGGGCTCGATGCCGGGATCCTCATGCACCCGAAGGTCTGGGAGACATCGGGTCATGTCGGCTCCTTCAGCGACCCGCTCGTGGAATGCGCGACCTGTCATCGACGCTACCGGCTCGACGAGCTGCCCGGCGCGGAGGGCCTCACGGCCACCGACCTGACGGATCCGACCGTCATCGAGCGGTTCCACCTGATCTGCCCGAATGATGGCGGCCCGCTCTCGCCGCCGCGTCGGTTCAACCTGATGTTCCAGACGTACATGGGCCCCGTTCAGGACGAGTCGGCGATCGTCTACCTTCGCCCCGAAACCGCCCAGGGATCGTACGTGAACTTCAAGAACGTCCAGCAGAGCTCGAGGAAGAAGATCCCGTTCGGGATCGCCCAGATCGGGAAGAGCTTCCGAAACGAGATCAGCCCGGGCAACTTCGTCTTCCGGATGCGCGAGTTCGAGCAGATGGAGATGCAGTATTTCGTCCGCCCATCCGAGGCGGCCGCGATCTTCGAGGAGTGGCTGCCCCGTCGCTGGGACTGGTACGTCCGTTACGGCGTCTCGCCGGACCGGCTGCGGTTCCGCGAGCACGCCGCGGATGAGCTGGCGCACTACGCGAAGAAGGCGATCGACGTGGAATACCGCTTCCCGTTCGGCTGGAAGGAGCTCGAGGGGATCCACAACCGCGGCGACTTCGACCTCTCCCGCCACGCCGAGGCTTCCGGCGAAAATCTCGAATACTTCGACCCCGCGACGGAGGAGCATTTCATTCCGTTCATCGTCGAGACGGCCGGGGGCGCGGACCGAGCGGCGTTCACGTTCCTCATCGACGCCTATCGCGAGGAAGAGGTCCGCGGCGAGAAGCGGGTCGTCCTGGGATTGCATCCGGAGATCGCGCCGTACAAGGTCGCGGTGCTGCCCCTGCTCAAGAAGCGCCCGGAGATCGTCTCGATCTGTCACGCGCTGCGCGCCGACCTGGCTCGCGACCTGATGGCCGTCTACGACGACACCGCGGCGATCGGCAAGCTCTACCGGCGCCAGGACGAGATCGGGACGCCGTGGTGCGTAACGGTTGACGTCGACTCGCTCGACGACCGAGCCGTGACGATCCGGGATCGCGATGCGATGACCCAGGAACGCGTGCCGCTCGACGGTGTCAAGCGGCTGATCCTCGACCGGCTGGCAGCCTCGCGCGGCTGACCGGCGCGCGACCGTCGATGCAGCGCTTCGACGCGATCGTCGTCGGGCTCGGCGCGCACGGAAGCGCGACGGCAGCGGTCCTGGCGCGGCGAGGGCTGCGGATCCTCGGCCTGGAGCGGTTCGGCCGGGGAGAGACCTTCGGGTCGTCCGGCGGCCGGAGCCGGATGATCCGCCTCGCGTATTTCGAGGATCCGTCGTATGTCCCGCTGGCGCGCGCGTCGTGGCACGGTTGGGAGGCGCTCGAGGCCGAAACGGGCACGTCGCTCCTCACCCGGACGGGCGGCCTCTACGCCGGACCCGCCGACAGCTCGGTGGTCGCCGGTTCCGTGCACAGCGCTCGCGAGCACGATCTCGTCCACGAGGTGCTCGATGCCGCGGAGATCCACCGGCGCTGGCCGGTCTTCCGGCCGAGCCTCGATACGGTCGGGCTCTGGGAGGAACGGGCCGGCGTCATCCGAGCCGACCTCGCCAACGAGGCGCACCTCCGGGTTGCGGAGCGCGGCGGCGCGACGCTTCGGTTCGGAGCGCGAGTCGTCGGCTGGCGGCCGGTCGATGGCGGCGGGTTCGAGGTCGAGACCGACGACGGCTCGGTCGCGGGCGCCGCGTGCCTCGTGCTGACCGCTGGTCCGTGGACGTCCGCTCTCGTTCCGTCGCTGCGTCTTCCCCTCGTGGTGGAACGCCAGCCGGTGCTCTGGTTCGAGCCGACAATCGATCCGGCAGAGCTGTCAGGCGAGCGGCTGCCCGTGTGGCTGATGGCGACGGGCGACGGCGTGTTCTACGGCTTCCCGTACGACTCGTCGCTCGGGCTGAAGGTGTCGCTTCACCACACCGGGGTGTTCGTCGATCCCGACGACGCCGGGCGCGAGGTGACCGACGCCGACGAAGCCCGTGTCCGGGGGTTCATCCGGTCGCGGATGCCGGCGGTCGACGGTCGGCTCCGAACATCGACCGTGTGCCTCTACACGAATGCGCCGGACGACCACTTCGTCATCGATCGCCACCCGGCCGCCGACGGCGTGGCCTTCGCGTCGGCCTGCTCGGGGCACGGCTTCAAGTACGCGCCGCTGATCGGCGAGATTCTGGCCGACCTCGCGACGACCGGCTCGACCCGCTGGCCGATCGACGGGTTCCGGTCTGGCCGGTTCGGTGGTCCGCAAATCGCTTGAGCTACTTGTCCGGTTCGCTGAAGTAATCCACGCTTGAATTTGGCTCCGGGCGAGCGCGGCGAGCGGGTCGTGTGTTCGCCCGCCGTGCACATGTGACGCTCGGGAGGCATTCGCGACGGGATTCGGTCGGTCCTGGAACGCCCGGCGTGCAACGGGTGCATTCGAGGCCCCGAATTCGACTCAGCTGGTCGCATGTGCACGCGGGACGGAAATCCGGGCGCGGCGAGCGGCGGGACGGGCGGGCGAACGGCTCGGGCGAGCGAGCGGGGCGAGGCCGGCCGGCTACTGGTCGGCGTTCGCCTCGGCCGCGTCCATCGCGGCGGCGACGTCGGCCGCACCAACGACGCCGCGCGGCTCCTTGCCCTTCGGCCAGTACAGCTCCTTGTGGACCTGCTCCTCGGGGTAGCCACGGCCGAGGAGCGTCTGCTCCGCCGACACGATCATGTCCGGGTTCCCGCAGATGTAGGCGATCGAGTTGTCGGGCGTCAGCCGGAGCTCGTCGAGGACCGGCCCGAGGATCGACTCCACCCGCCCGCTTCGGCCCATCCATGAGGCGTTCAGTGGGTCGTTCGGGCGGGAGACTGTCGGGACGAAGGTGACCGGGTATTCCCCGGACGCCTGCCAGCCCTCGAGCAGGTCGCGGTAGCCGAGTTCGTGGGCGTGGGACACGCCATTGAGCAAGACCGCCGGCCGGGGACGGCCGTCGAGCAGGAGCTGCCGCATCATCGAGATGAACGGGGCATTGCCGGTGCCCGACGAGATGAAGATATGCGTTCGGTCATCGTCGGGTCGGAGCATGAACTTGCCCTTGGGGCCGATCATCCGCATTCCGTGGCCGACCGGAAGCTTCCACAGGATCGGTGTGAATGTGCCGCCCTGGACCTGCCGGACGTAGAACTCGTACCCCTCGTCGCCGGCGAGGGATGGCGCCGACGCGACCGAATAGGGCCGCTGAACGAGCTTGCCGTCGACCATCACGCCGATCGTCATGTACTGGCCGGGCTCGAAGGGCGTCGGGTCGCCGTCGAAGCGAACCCAGAAGCTGGCGAGCGACTCCGTCGCGTCCTCCCGCCTGATCAGGCGGGCGTTGTAGACGGGCGCGACCGGATCCACGTCGAGGGCGGGCGCCATGGCGGTCAGGTCGGTCATCGGGGGTTCGGGCTCCGGCTCGGCGGGCTGTCAGCGTCGATGGTAGCGTCGGCGAGGTCATCGGCGCCCGGGCGAGAGCCCCCCTCGGGCGCCCCGGGACCGGCACTCAGGCGCCCGGGTGCTCGCGATCGGCCCACGTCCAGAGCGTGTTCACGATCCGCCAGCCGTCCGGCGTTCGGGCGAGGTGCACGTATTCCCGATAGGGTCCCGAGTCCACCCGGGCGGTGGCGATCGTGTCGTGGACCTCGTCGACGACGATCCGGAGACCGCGCTTGTCGGGGTCGGTCTCGCGACCCTCGCCCTCCGCCGTCCAGCCGATCATCAAGTGTGCCGTGACCGCTCGCAGGACGGGCGGACGGTCGCCCTGGGCGAGGTGGCTGCGCTTCGCGAGATCGGGGTGGAGCGCCCTGCGCATCCGGTCGACGTCAGCGTCATACCAGCCAATGAAGTAGTCCTCGATCGTTCGGGTGACCTCGGCGACGCCCTCAGCGTCGCGCCCGTCCGAGCCGGAAGGCTCATTCACTGCCATGCGTTGCCCCTCTCACGAAGTCTTTGACCCATCATCGCCCACGGGAACCGATCCGCAACCCGAGCCCCTCGTGGCTCGCGGGTACAATCGCAACCTGCCACGAACGCATCCGCGCCGCCCGTGGTTGGCGCCCACGACCTCGAGGAGCCGCCCGATGGCCACGACCGCCACAGCCCCGACCGACCGTCCCCACAAGGCGTCGAAACGCTACATCTACGCGTGGGGCGACGGCGCGGCCGAAGGCAACGGCGGGATGAAGGATCTGCTCGGCGGCAAGGGCGCGGGCCTCGCCGAGATGACGATCGCGGGCCTTCCGACGCCGCCCGGGTTCACGATCACGACCGAGGCGTGCAACGACTATTTCGCCGCCGGAGAGAAGCTGCCCGACGGTCTCTGGGACGACGTCCTCGAGGCGATGCGCGAGGTCGAGCGGCGTTCCGGCAAGGGCTTCGGCGACCCGAAGAACCCGCTCCTCGTGAGCGTCCGCTCGGGTGCGAAATTCTCGATGCCCGGGATGATGGACACCGTCCTGAACCTCGGCCTGAACGAGGAGACGCTCCAGGGCCTGATCGCGCTGACCGGCAACGAGCGCTTCGGCTGGGATGCCTATCGTCGGTTCATCGCGATGTTCGGGCGGATCGTCATGGACGTCCCCGCGTCCCGCTTCGACGAGCCGCTCGAGGCGCGCAAGGCCGCCCACGGGCCCGGCGCCAAGGACACCGACCTGAGCGTCGACGACCTGAAGGCGCTCGTCGACGAATACAGGAAGATCGTCCGCGAGGATACCGGCCGCGACTTCCCGACGGACCCGTACGAGCAGCTCGACCTCGCGATCAAGGCGGTCTTCGCCTCGTGGTTCGGCAAGCGCGCGCGCGACTACCGAAAGAGCCAGAGGATCGCCGATGACCTCGGGACCGCCGTCAACGTCGTGACGATGGTGTTCGGGAACATGGGCGACGACTCCGGCACGGGCGTGGCGTTCACCCGCGACCCGAACACCGGCGAGCGGACCCTGTACGGCGAATACCTGACCAACGCCCAGGGCGAGGACGTCGTCGCCGGCGTCCGAACGGCGCCGAAGATCGCCCAGATGAAGACCGACATGCCGGCCGTCTACGACGAGTTCCAGCGGATCGGCCAGCAGCTCGAGAGCCATTACCGCGACGTCCAGGACCTCGAATTCACGATCGAGCGCGGCAAGCTGTACATGCTCCAGACTCGATCGGCCAAGCGGACGGCCGCGGCGGCCGTGAAGATCGCCGTCGACATGGTCGCCGACGGGACGATCAGCCGGGAGGAGGCGGTCGGGCGGATCGAGACCGCCCAGGTCGACCAGCTCCTCCGGGCCCAGTTCGACCCCGACGCGCGGAAGAAGGCCCAGCGCATCGCCAAGGGCCTGAACGCATCGCCCGGCGCCGCAGTCGGCAAGGCCGTCTTCGACGCCGACGTCGCCGTCGAGTGGGTCGGTCGTGGCGAACGGGTGATTCTCGTCCGGATCGAGACCTCGCCCGACGACTTCCACGGGATGGCGGTGGCCCAGGGGATCCTGACTGCTCGCGGCGGCGCGACGTCCCATGCCGCGGTCGTCGCCCGCCAGATCGGCAAGCCGTGCGTGGCCGGCTGCGCAGAGCTCCTGATCGACTATGCCGCAAAGAGCGCCCGATCCACCGACAGCGGTCTGTCGTTCAGGGAAGGCGACTGGATCAGCGTCGACGGCTCGACGGGCGAGGTCTTCGTCGGGGCGATCCCGACGGTCGAGGCGCGCTTCGAGGACCAGCCCGAGCTCCAGACGATCCTCGGCTGGGCCGACGAGCTCGCCCGGATGGCGGTCTGGACGAACGCGGACAAGCCCGAGGAGGCGGCCCAGGCCCGGAGCTACGGGGCCCGCGGCATCGGCCTGTGCCGAACGGAGCACATGTTCCGTGAGGGCGAGCGGCTCGACATCGTCCGTGGCGCGATCCTCGTCGCCAGCGTGGCGACCCGGGCCAAGGCCAAGCAGGCCGCTGCCGGCGACCTCAACGCCGACGAGCGTGACGCGATCGCCACGTTCGACGCCGCGATGGCGAAGCTCGAGGTCCTCCAGCAGGGAGATTTCGAGGGCATCTTCCAGGCGATGGACGGGCTGCCCGTCGTGGTCCGCCTGATCGACCCGCCGCTGCACGAATTCCTGCCGAACCTCGAGGAACAGCTCGTCAAGGTGACCCGAGCCGAGCTCGAGGGCGGCGCCTCGGAGGAGGACAAGCAGCTCCTCGCGACGATCCGGAGCCTCCACGAGCAGAACCCGATGCTCGGACTCCGCGGCTGTCGCCTCGGGCTGATGATCCCGGACTTCGTCAAGATCCAGACCCGGGCGATCCTCAATGCCCAAATCGCCGTCAAGAAGGCCGGCGGGAACCCGATCGCCAAGATCATGATCCCGCTCGTTGGCCACGTGAACGAGCTGGCCGCGACGCGGGCCCTCCTCGAGAAGGAGGCGTCGGCCGTGCGCGAGGCGGCGGGCGGGGAGAACACGGGGAGCGCCGCGGCCGGCATCGACTACAAGTTCGGAACGATGATCGAGGTCCCCCGTGGCGCCCTCACCGCCGACGAGATCGCGACCGAGGCCGACTTCTTCAGCTTCGGCACCAACGACCTGACCCAGATGACGTTCGGCTACAGCCGGGATGACGCCGAGGGCGGCTTCCTCCTGAAGTACGTCGAGGACGGGATCCTGCCCGTGAACCCGTTCCAGACGCTGGACGACGCGGTCGCCGCCCTGATGAAGACGGCGGTCGACAAGGGCCGGGCGACGAAGCCCGGCCTCGAGCTCGGGATCTGCGGCGAGCATGGCGGGGACCCGGATTCGATCCATAAGTGCGAGCGAATCGGGCTCGATTACGTCTCGTGCTCGCCATTCCGCGTCCCCGTCGCTCGACTCGCGGCGGCTCAGGCCGCGATGGCGAGCGCAGCCGAGCGGGACAAGTAGGCGGTTCGCCCGGCGCCGGCTCGCCGGGGTCGTCGGTCCCGCCGCGCGGCGCCATCCGGCGCATCCTCCTCGACGTCGCGCCCCTCCGACTGGATCGCGATTACCGATGGCTGTGGGCCGGTCAGGCGATCAGCGGCGTCGGCAATCAGGTCACCCGGCTCGCCCTTCCGTCCCAGGTCTACGTGATCAGCGGCTCGACGCTTGCGATCGCCGCGCTGACGTTCTTCCAGCTCATCCCGATCCTGCTCTTCTCGCTCGGGGCCGGGTCCGTCGCCGATGCCGTCGATCGGCGCCGGCTGCTCATCCTGACGCAGATCGGGCTCATGGTCTGCAGCGCCCTGCTGCTCGCCCTCGCGCTCATGCCGGCACCGCCACTGATCGCCCTCTTCATCGTCGCGTTCCTGGCGGCCGGTCTCGGCTCGATCGACCAGCCGGCTCGAGCGTCCGCCGTTCCGCGTCTCGTGCCGCCGGAGCGCCTGCCGGCCGCGATCGCCCTGGGTCAGCTCAATTTCCAGATCGCGTCGGTCGTCGGCCCGGCGATCGCCGGGATCGTGATCGCGACGATCGGTCTCCCGGCGGCGTACGGCCTCGACATCGCGACCTTCGCGACGTCGTTCATCGGGCTCATCGCGATCGCCCCGCTGCCGCCGCACGCGACCGCGGCGCGGCCGGGTCTCGCGGCTGTCCGGGAAGGCCTTCGGTTCGCGCTCAGCCGGCGGGTGATCCTCTCGACGTTCGTGATCGACCTCGACGCGATGATCTTCGGGATGCCGACGTCGCTCTTCCCGGTGCTCGCGCTCGACGTCTTCCGCGCCGGCCCGACGGGTCTGGGGTTCCTCGGCGCGGCGCCGGCCGTCGGGGCGCTGCTCGGCGCGCTCCTGTCGGGCTGGGTCTCGAGCGTCCGGCGGGTCGGCCAGGCGGTGATCGTCGCGGTCGCCGTCTGGGGCATCGCGATCATCCTGTTCGGCCTCTCGACCTTCTCGTTCGCGCTCGCCCTCGTCTTCCTCGCCGTTGCCGGCGCCGCCGACGTCGTGTCCGCGGTCTTCCGGTCGACGATCGTCCAGCTGGCGGCTCCGGACGAGCTCCGCGGCCGCATCTCGTCCATCCACATCCTCGTCGTGTCGAGCGGGCCCCGGCTCGGGGACATCGAGGCCGCGGCCGCGGCGGCGGTCATCGGTGCGCAGGCGTCCGTGATCTCGGGCGGGATCCTCTGCGTGCTCGGCGTGGCGGTCGTCGCTCGGATGTTTCCCGAGCTCGGCCGGCACGTCCACGAGCCCGCCGGCTCCGAGCCCATGACCCCGGCCGGCGGGCGCGTCGAACCAGGGGAGACGTAAGGCAGGGCCGCGCGAGGGCGATCGCCTCAGGCGGCCGGGGACTGCGCCTTCGCGACCTCGCCGATGATCGCGGCGAGCTCGGCCGGGCGAGACCACATGGGCCAATGGCTCGTCGGCAGATCGACCCAGGTCACGTTGCGGAGCTCGGGGAGGCCCGCGAGGAACGCCCAGTCCGGATGATCCTTCGCATAGGAGCGGTAGGCCTCGGACGTGAAGCCGGTCGCGACGACCGTCGAAGGGAGGTCGCGGCGGGCATCGTTCGTCAGCTCGATCGCCTCGCGCAGGACGCCGCCGGGAACCGGGACCGCCCTCTGCCGGAACGTCTCCTT
>DATAQF010000323.1:0-3100 GCA_036264795.1 Candidatus Limnocylindrales bacterium
CAGGGCCCGGTATTCCACGAGGGAGGCCAGATACAGCCGAGCCAAAACGGCATCGAAGGGGTGCTGGAGGATCCCCGAGTTGCGGCCCGACGCTCCGGCGGCGATCGCCGTCCGCTCGTACAGCCGCACCCGGGCGCCGGCCGCGGCCAGGAAGGATGCCGCCGCCGTACCGATGATCCCGCCCCCGATCACCGCGACGTCCGGAGCCGGGGACCTAGGGTGCATCGTCAGGGGCTCACCGCTGCGGGCATGGAAACGGCGGGCCCGGCTAGGCCCGCCGTTCGATCGTATCGGGTTCGGTCGGTCGCCCGTGCGCTGAGCGCGCGACCGGCGTTCGTCAGGCGGCGCTCGTCGCCGGAGCGGGCTCCTCCGCGCTCGCCGGCGCCGCGACCTCGACCTCGTCGGCGACGACCTCGACAATGAGCTTGATCTCCTTGCCGACGAGCCAGCCGCCCTGCTCGAGGGCCATGTTCCACGTCAGGCCCCAGGCCTCGCGGTCGATCTTCGCCTGCGCGGTGAACGCGATGTGACGACCGCCCTTCATGTTCGTCGTCACGCCGACGTACTCGACATCGAATGGAACGGTCCGAGTGACGTCACGGATCGTGACGTCGGCGTTGACCCGATACCGGTCGGTCGTGGTCGGCTGGACGCCGTCGAATCGAACGACGATCTCCGGATAGGTCGCCACGTCGAAGAAGTCGGCCGAGCGAAGGTGCTCGTCGCGGGCGCCGAAGCCGGTATTGATGCTGGCGGCCTTGACGCGGATCTCGCCTCGGCCGGTCGGCGCGTCCGACTCCTCGATCTCGAGCGTGCCGTCGACGTCGGCGAAGGCGCCTCGGACGGTCGTGATCATCATGTGCTTGGCCGAGAAGGCAATGTCGGTATGGGCGGGGTCGAGGCGCCAGGTCGTTGCGGTCATGAGGTCGATCTCCTTCGGGAGACTGGGTCGAACGGGATCTCGTCCGGCGGAAGTAATTGACATCGCAACGATAGGCGGAGATCGTTGCCTTGTCAACAATCCGGTTGTCGGCGTAGGATAACGGAGTCATGCCGCCGCCCGTCACCGCCTCGCCCCTCGAGGGAGCGCTATCCGACTCTGCGCGGTCCCTGTCCGGGATCGTCGACGAGCCGGGCTTCGGGGCCTGGCGAGCCTTCCTTCAGGCACACGCCCGGGTCACCCGCCGACTCGACGAAGAGCTGCAGGCCGCGCACGGGCTCTCGCTTGCCGAGTACGACGCCCTGATCCAGATCGCCCATTCGCCGGGGCGCCGCGTCCGGATGAACGTCCTCGCCGATCGGGTCCTCCTTTCTCGAAGTGGCATCACCCGACTCGTCGATCGCCTCGAGGCCGACGGCTCGGTCGAGCGAATTGCCTGCTCGAGCGACGCCCGAGGCCAGGAGGCGGTCCTCACCGCGGCCGGTCTGGATCGGCTCCGGACGGCGGCGGATACGCACCTCGACGGCGTCCGGCGCTACTTCCTCGCGCCCTCGGACGCCGCGGACCTCGACACGATCGAGCGGACCCTCGGCCGAGTGGCAGGAGCCCTCGACACCGGCGCCCGCCCGAGCCACGAGGGTTGCCCGCCGGCCGAGGCCTGACCCGTTGAGCGGTCGCCTCCGGACGGGCACGAGTGGATTTGCCTACCCGGCGTGGGCGCCGCGCTTCTATCCGTCCGGGACGCGCGGCGCCGCGCTCCTCCGCCATTACGGGACCCGGCTCGGGACCGTCGAGCTGAACAACACCTTCTATCGGCAACCCAGCCCCGCGGCTGTCGATGGCTGGCTGGCGGCCACGCCGGCGGACTTCCGATTCGCGGTCAAGGCCCAGCGCGGCGCCTCCTTCCGCTCCCTCCAGGTCGACCCCGGCGAGAGCGTGGTCTGGCTCACCGGGCCGATGCGGCGGTTCGGCGACCGACTCGGGACGGTCCTCTTCCGTGTCCCCGACGGCGTGGCCCGCAACGACGATCGTCTCGGCGGGCTCCTGGGCGCATGGCCCGCCGACCTGCCGCTGGCGATCGAATTCCAGGATCCGAGCTGGCACGTCGACGAGACGTTTGCCGCTCTCCGAACGGCGGGCGCCGCGCTCGTGACGACCGAGCTCGCCGAGGACGACGGGCCGCCGACGATCCGCCGGACCGGGCCATTCCTCTATCTGCGTCTCCGGCGGCACGAGTACTCGACAGCCGAGCTCGACGCCTGGCTGGACCGCCTCGATCCGTTCCTGGCCGACGGCGTCGACGCCTACGTGTACTTCCGCCACGACGAGGTCGGGCGCGGGGCGGAGCTCGCGCTCGAGCTGGCGGCGCTCGCCGACCGACGCTGGCCGAGCGAGGTCGCCGGCTCGGGCTGAGGGCGGAGACGCCCTCGACGCCGCATCTAGGTCGCCCGGGAGCCCTCCGCCGGGCCGAACGCGACGAAGAGCGTCAGGTCCTCCGCGATCTCGTGGAAGCGATGTGGAACGCCGCTCGCGACGAACACGATCGACCCCGGGCGGACGTCACGGACGTCATCGCCCACGGTCACGCGCCCGCGACCCGAGACCACGTAGTAGACCTCGTCCTCCGTGTGGGGCTGCTGCAGGTCCGGCTCTCCGGCCGCGAGCACGTACAGCCCGACGCTGAGGTCCGGAACCGTGATGAACTCGAGGTACGGCCGGCCCGCGGCCTCGCGTTCGGCAGCGATTTCGGCGAGCTCGAAGGCATCCATCGCCCGAGCGTAGCAGCGGCGGGAACCGATCGCCGGTGGCGACCGTACGATGAGTCGGTGAGATGCCTGGCCCTCCTCGCCTGCCTGGCCGCCACGGCGCTCGGCTGCGGCCAGCCGAACGTCACGCCATCGGCCATGCCTGCCTCGCCCCTCGCGAGCGGGTCCGCCGGCACGGCCGCCGGCGGCGGCAGCCCCTCCCCGTCCGTCGCGCCTCCCTCGAGCCCCCTGGCCCCGCCGACCGCCGCCTTCGACCCGACCCACGTGGCCGTCGGCTTCGAGACCGTCGTCGGTGGCCTCAAGGCTCCGCTGGGGATCGTGAACGCCGGCGACGCGTCGGGCCGCCTGTTCGTCGCCCAGCAGGGCGGCCAGATCCGGATCGTCAAGGACGGAC
>DATAQF010000017.1:0-8893 GCA_036264795.1 Candidatus Limnocylindrales bacterium
GCCCGAGACCCCTGGCGGCTCCCGGGACCCATGTGTCGAGGGCGAGACAGATCTCCGCATGCTGGCCCTCGGTCAACGCCACCCTCTCGTCCCCGAGCCGGAGCGCCAGCTTCGTTGTGCTCGGCGGCCCTTCGACGTCCGCGAGCTCATCGCCCGCGCCGAAGCCGACGAACATCTCGCGGAGCTCGCCCCCGCGGATGACGAGGCGGTGCGTCGGCAGGGCGTCGAGCACCTCATTCGCGAGGACGAGCCCGGCGATTGGTCCGTCCTCGTCGGTTTCGAGCACGCTCGCCCGTCCGGCTGCCGCAAGACGGGCGTAGAGCGCCTCGGTCCGGGCCGGCTCGACTTCGACGGCGCGGTACCGGATCGCGCCCAGCGCGCCAGAGTCGTCCGCGGCCAGACCGGCGAGGAGGCCGTCGATCAGCGCCCCCGTGCCCGCGCCGTGCTCGCGGATCGTGAAGCGAGCCGGCCGACCGAGGGCCAGCCAGAGGTCGTCGACGAAGCGGGCGATGGCCCGGCCGAAGATCGGGTGCGCCTCCGGGGCCGTCAGGAAGTCACCCTCGCGGCCGGGCCGAGCGGCGGCTCCCCGGTAGTACCCGCGCTCCGGGTCGTAGAGCGCGAGCTCCATGAATCGGGCGAAGGTCATCGGCCCCGTCGCCGAGATCTCGTCCCGGATTCGCGCGAACAGGACGGGATCCGACGGCACGTCGAGGTCGGCGGCCGGAACACGTCTCAGGTCCACGCCGCGGCCTCCCCGATCGCCAGGCGGAGCCCGGGTCCGACGAGCGTGTGGCCGCCGAGCACGATCGGGATCGGTGCCTCGAGGGCGGCCCGCGTCAGGTCCCGCAGCCACGGATCCCTGATCGCCGCCGGCAGGAGGAGGTCGCTCGCGAATCGGTCCTCGGCAGCCGGCCAGCGCCCTTCGTCACTGCCGAAGTGGTGAGCCATCAGCACCCGCGTGTCGACGACTGCCGCGTCGCCGAGCTCCGCGAGCACGAGACCCAGGGCCTCCGGCCCGTCTCGATCGAGCAGCAAGCCGAGGCTCGAACGGACCGGACGCTGCTGGACCGGCCGGGTCCGGAACCCACGCTCCTCGATGAGCGCCCGGGTTCGCGACGCCGTGAACCGCTCGAGCCAGGCGAGGCCGCCGGCGGATGCGCGACCGGCCACGACCATCTCGCGTTGCGGATCGCGGCTCACCGCCCGGACCGCGGCGAGGGCCGATCGGATCGCTGCGGTCGGGACGCCGTCGCTCGCCAGCTCGGCGGCCGCGGTGCCTCGCCTGTCTCTGCCGCCACCGACCAAACCCACGAGGAGCCCATCGAGAGGCGTGTCGAGATCGACCTGGAGACGCCATCGACGCCGGAGATCCGTGACCGTGTACCCAGCCTGCTCCTCGAGCCAGCGAGGCAGGCCGTTGTCCGTGGCGACGGCCGGCAGGTCGCCCAGCCAGTCACAGCCGGCGGCCGCGACGAGGTCCGCCGAGTAGCGGTTGTTCGCGACGGCGTGACCGTTCGGGCCTGCCGCAGTCTCGACAAACGCCCGGCGATCGGCGACGGTCGCGAGCGGAATGCTCCCCGAACCCAGAACGATCAGCCCGTCCGGCGCCGGTCGTCCGACCGCGCGTTGGAGCCGCCGGCCGAAGGGCTCATGTTCGCCGCCCTCATCGATCCTCACGACGTCCGCGCCGGCGCGCCGGAACCCCTCCGCCTGCCGTTCGGCATTCGCCCGGCGGGTCGCCTCGAAGGCCGAGACCAGCGGGCCCGCGCCCGGCATCGGGGGCGGATGGAAGATGATGGCGGCGACGCGGGTCACCCAGCGGAGTCTAGCGAGCGGAGGTCGGGCGTCCGTGCGACGAGTCCGGGCTTACATCGGCCTCGGGGCGAACCTCGGCGACGCGGGCATGACGATCGCCCGCGGGATCCGCTCGCTGGCCGCGCTGCCCGGGGTCCGGCCGCAGGCCGTGTCGCGGCTCTACGTGACGAAGCCCGTCGGGCTCATCGACCAGGCCGCGTTCCGGAACGCCGTCATCTCCCTCGACGTGCCAGCGGGCCCCGACCCCGAGACCGGCGCAACCGCCCTCGTGATCGCGCTCAAGCAGCTCGAGCGTGCCTTCGGGCGCCAGGATCGCGAACGCTGGGGCCCGCGCGAGCTCGACCTCGATCTCCTCGTGTTCGGCCGGGCGCGGCTCTCGCTCGACCGCCCGCCGGCGGGTCTGTCGCTCGACCCGGGCAAGGCGGACCGGCTGCTCGTCGTGCCCCATCCGGAGGCCGGCGACCGGCTCTTCGTCCTCGCACCGCTCGCGGACGTGGCCGCGGGCCTCGTTCCGCCGGGCTGGCGCGAGACCGTCGCGAACGCGTCCCGACGCCGGCTGGCCGTGGAGGGGGCGGATGCCGTTCGGCCGGTCGCGACGTGGGACGCCGATCGGGCCGAGTGGCGATCCATCGAGGGCGGAGCGCCGCTGGCGGATCGGCTCCGGAGAGCCTAGAGGCGGACGGACGGCGGTCGGTCGCGGTCGAACATGTGGACCGTGTCGACGAACCGGACCTGCTTGGTCTGATAGCCCATCACGAGCGAGTGGCTCCGCGCCCCGCCGCCGAAGAACCGGACGCCCTGGAGGAGGTCTCCGGTCGTGACGCCCGTCGCCGCGAAGACGAGGCTCTCGCCCGGTGCGAGGTCCTCGGTGGAGTAGACCCGGTCCTCGTCGCCGTGGCCCATCGCCGTCCCCCGCGCCTTCTCTTCCTCGCTGCGGTAACGGAAGCGAGCCTGGATCTCGCCGCCGAGACACCGGAGAGCCGCTGCCGTGATCACCCCTTCCGGGGCGCCGCCAATGCCCATCACGGCATGGACGCCCGTTCCCTGGACCGCACAGCTGATCGCCGCCGACAGGTCGCCGTCGCTGATGAGCTTGATCCGGGCGCCGGCCTTCCGGACCTCCTCGATCAGCGCTGCGTGCCGTGGTCGTTCGAGGATCACGACGGTGATGTCGTTGACGGAGCGCCGCAGCGCGCTGGCGATGATCGCCAGGTTCGCCCGGGGCGGCAGCTGGATGTCGACCTTGCCGGCCGCGACCGGCCCGACGCAGAGCTTCTCGAGGTACGTGTCGGGGGCGTTGATGAGGCCGCCCTTCTCGGAGGCCGCGAGGACCGTGATCGCGCCGGCCTGGCCGTGGGCGACGAGGTTCGTCCCCTCGAGCGGGTCGACCGCAATGTCGATCTCCGGATTGTCCTCGAGGCCCGAGGGCGTCCGGCGTCCCACCGGCTCGCCGATCCAGAGCATCGGCGCCTCGTCGCGCTCACCCTCGCCGATGACGATCGTCCCGGCGAAGTCGACCTCGTCCATCGTCTGGCGCATCGCCTCGACGGCTGCACGATCCGCCTCGTCCTTCTCGCCGCGACCCATGAACCGCGCCGACGCCAGCGCGGCCGCCTCGGTCACGCGGACCATGTCCAGTGCGAGCAGCTGTTCCATCAATGCCGGAAATGGCGGCGACCGGTGAACACCATCGAGAGATGGTGGCGGTCCGCAGCTTCAATGGCCATCTCGTCGCGGATCGAGCCGCCCGGCTGGATGATCGCCGTGACGCCGGCCTGGGCGGCCATCTGAATGCCGTCCGGGAAGGGGACGTAGGCATCGCTCGCCATGACCGCGGTCTTCGAGCGGTCGCCGGCCCGGCGAAGCGCGAGCTCGACCGATACCTGGCGGCTGGCCTGGGCCGCACCGATCCCGATCGTCGCGCCGTTCCGGGCAAGCACGATCGCGTTCGACCGGACGTGGCAGACGGCGCGCCAGGCGAAGAGCAGGTCGTTCAGCTCGTCGAGGGTGGGGCGGCGCTTCGTCACGACCTGGAGCCGGCCGCGATCGAGGCCGACCTCGTCGAGGCTCTCGACGAGCAGACCGCCCGCCACTCGCTTGAAATCGAGGTTCGCGATGCCGTAATCGCGCATTCCCTCCGTCGGGTCGGGCGGGATCGCGAGGATCTCGAGCCCGGCCTTTGCCTTCAGGATTCCGATGGCGGCCTGGCTGTAACCGGGCGCGACGACGGCCTCGTACGAGTTCGCGGCGATCTCCCGTGCCGTCGCTCCGTCCATCTCGCGATTGACCCCGACGATCCCGCCGAACGCGGCGACCGCGTCGGTCTCGAGGGCGTGGCGATATGCCTCGACGAGCTCGTCGCTGGACGCGACTCCGACGGGGTCCGTGTGCTTCACGATCGCGACGGTGGGCGAGGTGAAGTCACGAGCGATCCGGTACGCGGTGTCGAGGTCGAGATAGTTGTTGAATGACGGCCGATCGCCGCGAAGCTGGGTCGCGTCGGCCAGGGTCCCGCTCCGGTGGGTCGTCTCACGGTAGAAGGCGGCACGCTGGTGGGGGTTCTCGCCGTAGCGAAGGTCGTCGACCTTCTCGAGGACGACCGCAAGTCGCTTCGGAAACGTCGTGTTCGCGATCTGGTTCAGGTAGGCCGCGATCTCGGCGTAGTACGCGGCGACCGCCCCGAAGGCGTCGGCGGCGAGCTGGGCACGCAGCTCGGCCGAGAGCGCGTGGTGCTTCTTGAGCTCGCTGACGAGCTTCGGGTAGTGCTCCGGGCTGCCGACGGCCGCCACGCCGGCCGCGTTCCGCGCCGCGGCCCCGAGGAGGGCCGCGCCCCCGATGTCGATCATCTCGATCGCCTCGTCGATGCCGACGAGCTGGGCGCCGACGGCCGGCGCGAAGGGGCTGACATTGACGACGACGATGTCGATCGGCCCGATGTCCTGCTCGGCCAGCTCCGCCATCTGCGACTCGACGTCCCGGCGGGCGAGGATGCCGGCGTACACCGCCGGATGGAACGTCTTGACCTGTCCGCCGGCGAGGGGCGGGAGGTGGGTGAGCTCCGAGACCGCCTTGACGTCGACGCCGTCGGACGCGAGGTGCTCCCTGGTTCCGTCGGTGGCGTAGACCTCGACGTCGAGGGCGAGCAGGTCGCGGGCAAGGGTGGAGATCCCGTCGCGGTTGGCGACCGACAGCAGGGCTCGCACCCGGGCTTCTCCTCCTCCGACGCGGGGTCTCGCCGCGGACGGCGCTCGCACGCTCTCTCGCAGCCGAGTATAGCGCGGGGCGTGGCATACTCCACCGTCAGCGGCCGGCGGCCGAACCGACCGGACGGCCCGCGCCCGCCTGCCGAGCCACCGAGATATCGAGGATCGATCGTTGCGGCTGCCCCCCTGGGACTACCTCTTCACCCGGTTCAGCGCGCACACCTTTCCCGACCTCTACACCCCGCTCTGGGTCGGGACGCTCGTCCTGCTCGTCGCGCTCGTCGTCCTCTACAACGTTCGCACCCGGGCCCTCCACCGTCACGCCCCGTACCTCGACCTGTACGAGTGGCTCCTCTGGACGGGGATCTCGCTGTTCGGGCTGCTCCTCGTCGCGTCGATCTTCAACTTCTACATGATCGTCCTGCTCGTGATCCTCCTCTCCGGCCTGGCCGTGATGGTCTGGATCCGGTTCATTCGCTTCCCGCCTCTCCTCGACGTCTACGAGCACCGGCTCGCGAAGCAGCGCTACTTCACCCGCTCGAAGTTCGCCCACCCGGAGGCCACGATCCGCCCGAAGGGCGCCCGAGCGAGCGCGTCCCGGGCGAACGTCGCTCGGGGTCGAGCCAGCCGGAACCGCAAGCGCCGCTGATGGCCCGGCCGGATCGCGATCGCCGCTGATGCCGATCGAGGTCCGGCGGTTCGGCGTCGGTCACCGGCGGCCCGACGGACCGCCCGGCACGTCCGGAGTGACGGGCCAGGTCATCCACAGCGACGCGCGCGGCATGATCTCGGAGCTCGCCTTCCGGCCGAACGGCCGGATCGAGCCGCACTCGAACCCGAATACGGCGTGGTTCATCGTGATCGAGGGCGGCGGTTGGGCGATCGTCGACGGCGAGCGGACGCGGGTCGCGGCAGGGGAGGCCGTGCTCTGGCCGCCGGACGTGCCCCACGGGGCGTGGGCGGATCACGGCCACATGCGCGCATTCGTCATCGAGTTCGCGGGCGCCGACGACGCGCTCATCCGGGGAATCTTCGACGGTCGAGCGCCGGCCCTGGGCCCCGGCGAGACGACGGTCAGCCGCGGCGAGGGTCACCTCACCGGACCGGAGCGACGACCGCAGCACGACCCGACGGCCGGCGAACCGCTCTGACCGATCCGCCGCGGCTCCGCTCAGCCGAGGCCGGATGCTGACGGGTCCGCCTCCCCGAGCACCGCGCCGAGCTGGCCGAGGATCCGGGCCGTCGCGCCCCAGATGTGCAGTCCGTCGACCCGGAAGCCGCCATACCGCAACGGCCAGTCGCCCATCGTCCGCTCGACCATCTCGATCGGGGCGTCAGGCAGGAATGACGCGATCGGTGGCGTGAGGATCCGGGCCACCTCGGCCGGATGCGCCACGAGCCGCGGCGCGCGGCGGGCGATCGCCACGATCGGGGTGATGCGGAAATCGCTCACCGGGATGAAGACCTCTCCCAGGGCGCCGACGATCTCGACCTGGGCCTCATCCACATCCAGATCGACCTCCTCCTGCGCCTCGCGGAGGGCGGTCGTCACCGGGTCGCCGCCGTCGGCCGCCTCCGCCTTGCCGCCGGGCAGGCTCACCTCGCCGCTGTGGTGGCCGTCGTAGGTGAGCCGCTCCGTCAGGACGATCCGCGCGTCACCGGCCGGGTCGGAGAACAGGAGAGCCAGGACCGCCGCCGGTCGAGCCGTCGGTGACGGCGCCAGTCGTGGCCGCAGCCGGCCGTCCGTGAACACGGGCAGCAGCTCCGCGGGACCGGCGGGAAGAGGCGCCGGCAACGTCGACAGCCGCTCGACCGCCGCGTCGAATCTCATCCCGTGCTGAATCGTCGGCGACGGTCTGTCAGTTGACGAGCTCTCCGCCGTCGCGATCGCGCTGAGAGCCGTCGACCTCCGGCAGCTCGAGCACCGACTTCCGCCGGCGACGACCCGCGCCGGCCTCCACCGCCTCCTCGGATTCCGGGTCGGCGGTCGACGACCGGGCGTCGCGTCGCGTGCCGGCCTCGGTCACGACCGTCGAGCGGTCGGTCGAGAAGACCAACGTGCCGGAGACCGGATCGGCGTCGATCCGGATCGTGTCGCCCGCCGCGAACTCGCCTTTGAGCAGGGCCCGCGCGAGGGGATTCTCGACAAGGCGCTGGATCGTCCGCTTCAGCGGCCGCGCGCCGTACGCCGGGTCCGTGCCCTCGCGGACGATCACCTGGCGGGCCGCCGGCGTGAGCTCGATCCGGAGGTCCTGCGCGCTCAATCGCCGCTCCAGGTCCTTCAGGAGCAGGTCGACGATCCGCTCGAGGTTCGCGTCGGAGAGCGCGTGGAACACGATGATCTCGTCGACGCGATTCAGGAACTCCGGCCGGAACTGGGACTGGAGGGCCTCGGTCACCTGACGCTTCATCACCTCGTAGGTAGCCCGGTCGCGATCCCGTCCGGCAGCGGCCATGATCAGCTGGCTGCCGACGTTGCTCGTCATGATGATGACCGTGTTCTTGAAGTCGACCGTTCGGCCCTGACCATCGGTGAGCCGGCCGTCGTCGAGGACCTGGAGGAGGATGTTGAAGACGTCCGGGTGGGCCTTCTCGATCTCGTCGAGGAGGATCACCTGGTACGGCCGGCGGCGGACCGCCTCGGTCAGCTGGCCGCCCTCCTCGTAGCCGACGTAGCCGGGCGGCGCCCCGATGAGCCGCGACACGGAGAACTTCTCCATGTACTCGCTCATGTCGATCCGGGTCATCGCGTGCTCGTCGTCGAACAGGAACTCCGCGAGGGCTCGGGCGAGCTCGGTCTTGCCCACGCCGGTCGGGCCGAGGAAGATGAACGAGCCGATCGGCCGTTGCGGATCCCCGAGGCCCGCCCGAGCCCGACGGACAGCGTCCGACACCGCCTCGATCGCCTCGTCCTGGCCGACGACGCGCTCGTGGAGACGCTCCTCCATCTTCACGAGCTTCTCGAGCTCGCCCTCCATGAGCCGGGTGACGGGGATTCCCGTCCAGGCCGCGACGATCTCCGCGATGTTGTCGGCGGTGACCTCCTCGCGCAGGAGCGAGCCCGGGCCCTGGAGCTTCGCGAGCGTCTCCTCCTGCTCCTTCAGCCTTCGCTGGAGCTGCGGCAGCGTCTCGTACTGGAGCTTCGCGGCCGTCTCGTAGTCGGTCTCGCGCTGCGCCTGCTCGATCCGGACCTGGAGCTGCTCCAGCTCGGTCCGCGTCTGGCGGATCGCGGCGATCGCCGCTTTCTCGGCCTCCCAGCGCTGCTTCAGCGCCTTCGTCTCCTCCTCGATGTCGGCGAGCTCCTTCTCGAGCGCCGCCAGCCGTGCCTTCGAGGCCGCGTCCTTTTCCTTGCGGAGGGCCTCCCGCTCGATCTCGAGCTGGATGCGGCGCCGCTCGGCTTCGTCGAGCTCGACCGGCATCGAATCGATCTCCATCCGCAGCCGCGACGCCGCCTCGTCGACGAGGTCGATCGCCTTGTCCGGCAGGAAGCGGCCGGTGATGTAGCGGTGGCTGAGGGTCGCCGCCGCGACGAGCGCGGAATCGGTGATCCGGACGCCGTGGTGGACCTCGTACCGTTCGCGCAGGCCGCGCAGGATCGAGATCGTCTCCTCGACCGTCGGCTCGTCGACGAGCACCGGCTGGAAGCGCCGCTCCAGCGCGGCGTCCTTCTCGATGTGCTTGCGGTACTCGTCGAGCGTCGTCGCGCCGATCGTGTGGAGCTCGCCCCGGGCGAGCATCGGCTTGATCATGTTCGAGGCATCCATCGACCCCTCGGCAGCGCCCGCGCCGACGACGGTGTGGAGCTCGTCGATGAACAGGATGACCTGACCCTCGCCGTCCTTGACCTCCTTCAGGACCGCCTTCAGCCGCTCCTC
>DATAQF010000058.1:0-2500 GCA_036264795.1 Candidatus Limnocylindrales bacterium
GCCGCGTGCGTCCGTCTCGCCGAGGCCGGCTTCACGCTCGTGCCCGGCGACAAGTCATGGCCCGCGTTCGAGCGGGCCCGTGAGACCTACTCGACCCGTCTCCAGCCGATGGCGACGTACTGGGCGACGCCCGCGAACTCCTGGCTCGGCGATCCCGTCATGCTCCGGGCCCCGCTCCACGCGGCGGACGAGCCGTAGGGCTGGGGTCCGGGATCGCAAGGCGCGGCTCCACGTAGATGACCGTCCGGAACGGCACCGCGTTCCGAGTTCGCCGTTTCGCCTCGTCGATCGATCGCGTGATCGCGGTGGCATCCGCCGCAGGATCCACCACGATGCCGACCGCGATCACGAGATCGTCCGGCCCGAGATGGATGGTCCGGAGGTCGACGAGGCCCTCGATCCCGGGCGTCGTCTCGATCGCCGACCGGATGCTCGCGATGACCGCCTCGGTCGCCGACTCGCCGAGGAGCAGGCTCTGCGTCTCGCGGTTGACGACGAGCCCGATCGCCATGAGGAGGGCGCCGATCGCGATCGAGGCGACGGCATCCCAGATCCCGTCGCCGGTCATCGTGGTGAGGGCGACACCGACGAGGGCGATCCCGATGCCGATGAGCGCCCCGAGATCCTCGAGGAGGACGACGATCAGCTCGGGTGTCTTCGTCGCCCGGACCAGCTGCTTCCAGCTCAAGGCACCCTTGGCCGATCGGCCCGCCCGGATCGTCGTCCGCAACGACCAGCCATCCAGGATCGCCCCGAGACCGAGCACGCCGAAGGCCCAGCGAGGGTCGAGGATCGGCCCCCGGCTCGCCAGGTGGCTGATCCCCTCGAAGACCGCGAGCACGCCACCGACCCAGAAGACCGCCAGCGAGACGATGAACGCGTACAGGTAGCGAAATCGCGCGTGGCCGAACGGATGGCGGTTGTCAGCCGGACGGCTCGATCGTCGGGCGCCGACCAGCAGGAGGACCTCGTTCGTCGAATCGGCCAGCGAATGGAGGGACTCCGCCAGGACCGCCGACGAGCCCGTGATCAGGAAGGTGGCGAGCTTCGCGAGGGCGACGACGATGTTCGCGACGAGCGCCGTGATGACGGCGCCCCGTTGCTCGGAGCTCGTCGCAGGCGTCGATCGGCGCCCTCCGGGCGGATCCGGCTGATCGGGCATCTCCGCATTCTGCGCGCCGCCGAACCGCCGGTCAGTCGGTCGCCGTCCACCAGATCGGGCTCGTCAAGGCGCGCACCTCGCCCGCTCCGCCGATCAGCTGCGCCCGGACGTAGGGGCAGTCCGCGGGGACGGTGACCGTCGCCGACCAGTCGCTCGTGGGCACGGCGGCAGCTCCGATCGCACCCCGATCGCCGAGAACGACGGCCGTGGCCCCGGCTCCGTCGACGACCGAGACCCGCACGCCGCCCTCGGCGCGCTCGAGGTACAGCTGCGGGCCGGCCGGCGACTCGGACACGAACGTCCGCCCCGCGCGCATCGCGTCGAGGATCGCGGCCGCGTCGGCGTCCCGCCCCGCGTTCACCCAGGTCGTCGGGTGGCCGAGCGTCGCATGGCGCGCGTCGGGATCGGCGGAGCGCAGGAGGTGCGTGTCGCTGCCACCGACGGCGACGAGTCGCTCTCCATTCCGGAGCCGCGCCTCCCACATCAAGAGCGACACCGAGTTCAGGCCGGCCCAGGCGCCGTTCCAGACTTCGATCGCCTGCATCGCCCGAATGTCGTCGTACTCCCAGGGCGGGCCGAACGGCTTCGGATGGTTCACGCTGACGAACGCGCCGGCATCGATCGCGTCCGCCATCGCCCGCTCGACAGCCGGTCCCTCCGGCGTCCGGAACTCCCACCACCGGTCCGTTCCCCAGGCATTCCAGTGGCCCCCATAGGTCGTGACCTCGACGCCCGGGATCACGATCGGGCGGCCGTTGCCGCCGGGTCCATAGGCGGCGTGATGGGCGACGTTGTTGTGATCGGTGACACCGAGGAAGTCGAGACCCGCCTCGGCGGCCGCGTGGAGCATCTCGGCGGGCCACGAGTCCCCGTCGGAGTAGCGGGTGTGGCAATGGAGGTCGCCCCGCAGCCAGCCCGGGCGAGCCTCGGGGAGCGAGGGTCGGCGCGGCTCGCCGGCGCGGACGAGGTCGCGTTCGGGCGGCGAGAGGCCGGGATCGAGCCGGATCTCGACCCACCAGTCGCAGCCGCGCGCTGCCACCTTGTACGGGCCGAGAAGGACGTTCCACTCCCCGGGCGGCATCGGGCCGGGGGCGTAGGGTGGGGTCGCCCAATCCTCGCCGACGGTGAATTCGAGCTGGTTGCTGCCGCTCCAGCCACGGAACCCGGCGCTCCCGGTCTGGGTCCCGCGCGGGTCGAACAGGCCGATGTCGAGGGTGTTGCCGCCGCTCAACAGCGGGTCGGAGTCGATCCGGTCGCTGTACGAGTAGCGGACGTGGAGCTGGCGAATGCCGGGAGGCAGCGTGAACGGAACGAGCGAATAGCGCTGCCGGTCCGCTT
>DATAQF010000080.1:0-5268 GCA_036264795.1 Candidatus Limnocylindrales bacterium
GCACGCCGCGCTCGGCGTTCGTTCGTGCCGCGCCGGCCTCGAGCTCCGTGCCGATCTCGTCGATGACGATGACCTGGGGCATGTGGTTCTCGACCGCCTCGATCATCACTTCGTGCTGCATCGCGGGCGTGCGGACCTGCATGCGGCGCGCCTTGCCGATGGCCGGATGCGGGATGTCGCCGTCGCCCGCGATCTCGTTCGACGTGTCGACGACGACGACGCGCTTGCCCAGGTCGTCGGCGAGGACGCGCGCCGCCTCGCGGAGCATTGTCGTCTTGCCGATCCCCGGCCGGCCCATGATCAGGATTGACTTCCCACTTTCGACGAAGTCCTCGATGATCTCGATCGTGCCGTAGACCGCCCGTCCGATGCGGCAGGTCAGCCCGACGATCTTGCCGCTCCGGTTCCGGATCGCGCTGATGCGGTGGAGCGTCCGCTCGATGCCGGCCCGGTTGTCGTCGCCGAACGTGCCGATGTGATCCACGACATGGGCGATGTCGGCCTCACCGATCTCGCGATCGAGGAGCATCACCTCGCTGTCCGGAAAGCGGGCCTCCGGCCGCCGGCCGAGGTCGAGGACGACCTCGATCAGGGCCTCCTTCTCGGGCAGGCCATGGACGGCGTCGACGATCTCCCGCGGCAGGGACGAGAGCAGGGCGTCGAGGTCGTCGATCGATTCACGGCGGCGATCTGCGGTCAACGCAACCACCTTTCCATCAGCGAGCCACCTGGTCAGCGAACGCCGGCCGGCACGAGGGCCGGCTCCGCGACGCGCACGAGGGTTTCCTTCATCAGCAAGGTGACGGTAGCGATCGTACCGAAGCCCGCGTCTTCGAGCCGTCGATCGATCGGCGACTCGTAGGTCCGGACGGGGGCGAGCACGCCCTGTTCGCGACGGGCGCCGGGTCGGTCCGTTCGAGCGTGGATGATCCCGAGGGCGAACTCGATGAGGCCGGTCAGGTCAACCTCGGGACGGCCGAGGATCTTCAGGTAGTGGGGCTGATCCTCCTTCGCAACGCCGATCTGGGCGAAGGCGTCGAGGCTCGTTCCGTCCGCTCCCCCACCGGGTGTCTCCTGGACGAACGCCTCGACGTCGGCGAAGCGGAGAATCGGCGCAAGGCTGGAGCGCGGCACCCGCCAGTTCGTTCCCTGGCGCTCCCAGTCCGGCAGCCGGATCCCCTCGAGTCGCTGGACGGGCGGCGGCGTCACCGTCGAGTAGAGCCGCGCGAGCGGCTGAGCGTCGAGCGAGGTCGCGGGACGAATCCCGCAGGCGCGTGCCTGCTCCTCGGTCCAGGCCGGCGGCAGCTCCTGCTCGCCGTCGCGGTAGAGGACGTGCTCGTCGCCGTAGCGGGCGAAGCCTGCCTGCATGAACAGCTCGACGTTCCCGTCGCGGTCGGCGCATGCGACGTGGAGCCGCCACGGGCCGCGCTTCGACGCCTCGCGCAGGACCTGGTTCACGAGCTTGAACCGGATGTCGCCGGCCTGGCCCGAGCCGATTCCGTCGAGCTCGACGATCGTCCACTCGTCGCGGACCGAATCGCGCTCGACGCGGATGAGACCGGAGAGGCGGCCTGCTTCCTCGTACACGTACATGAGGTCGTGCGGCTGGAAGGCGCCGAGCGGCAACCGGAACAGGCTGAAGACCCCGATCGGCGGACCGCTGACGGGCAAACCGAGCGACCGCGTCGCGGATCGTTCGTCCTGACAGAGCCGGGACAGCTCGCCGAGAGCCGCGAGGTCGGTCAGGCGCGCGACGCGAACCTTGCCGCTTTTCGCCGGCTTCGGGGCCCGGGTGCTCGTCACGAGGCGTTCCCGGTGCGCCGGGTCGGGTGGGGCCGCCGACCCGAGCCCTCGCCGGGGTCGTCATGCTCGGCCGCCATCGTCGCCACGAGGCGGTGGAAGCGTGACTCTCCGGCCAGCTCGGGATGGAACGAGGTGGCGATCACATTCCGCTGGCGGACCGCCACGATTCGGCCATCCTCGAGTCGGGCCAGGACGTCGACGTCGGCACCGACGTGGTCGATCACCGGGGCGCGAATGAACACGGCGTGGACCGGCCGATCCCCGAGGACCGGCACCGATAGCTCCGTTTCGAAGGAATCGAGCTGACGGCCGAACGCGTTCCGTTCGACCGTCACGTCGAGGAGCGGCAGGATCGGCTGCTCGCCGCCGACGATCTCGCTCGAGAGGACGATCATCCCGGCGCACGTCCCGAAGATCGGCGCGCCCGTCGCGGCAAGGCGCTGGATGGGCTCGGCGAGGTCCCATCGCTCGATCAGGTGGCGCATCGTCGTGCTCTCGCCACCGGGCAGGATGAGGCCGGAGACGCCGGCAAGGTCGGCCGGCAGCCGCACGGGCACCCCGTCGACGCCGATCGCGTCGAGCGTCTGAAGATGCTCGCGGAAGGCCCCCTGAAGGGCCAGCACGCCGATCTTCACGGTGGTGGCCGGTGGTCGCGGGTGACTCGCGGGCTCCCTACCAGCCGCGAACCGCGAGCCGTTCCTGCTCCGGGATCGCTTCCATGGCGATGCCCCGCATCGGGGCCCCGAGGCCCTTCGAGACGTCGGCGATGATCTTCGGGTTGTCGAAGTGCGTCGTCGCCTGGACGATCGCGTTCGCCATCCGCGCCGGATCCTCGCTCTTGAAGATCCCGGACCCGACGAAGACACCTTCGGACCCAAGCTGCATGACGAGCGCTGCGTCCGCGGGGGTCGAGATGCCGCCCGCCACGAAGTTGACGACCGGCAGCGTGCCGTCTGCAGCGACCTGCTTCACGAGCTCGTAGGGCGCCTGGAGGTCCTTGGCCGCGACGAAGAGCTCGTCGTCGCGCATTCCCTGAAGGCGGCGGATCTCGCTCAGCACATCGCGAAGCTGGCGGACGGCCTCGACCACGTTGCCCGTTCCGGCCTCACCCTTCGTTCGGATCATCGCCGCGCCTTCGTTGATGCGGCGGAGCGCTTCGCCGAGGTTGCGGCAGCCACAGACGAACGGCACCTTGAACGCGTGCTTGTCGATGTGGTTCGTCTCGTCGGCCGGCGTCAGGACCTCGGACTCGTCGATGTAGTCGACTCCGAGCGCCTCGAGCACCTGGGCTTCGACGAAATGCCCGATCCGTGCCTTGGCCATGACGGGGATGGACACCGCGGCCATGATCCCCTCGATCATCGCCGGGTCGCTCATCCGCGCGACGCCGCCGGAAGCGCGGATGTCCGCGGGAACCCGCTCGAGGGCCATGACGGCGACCGCGCCGGCGTCCTCTGCGATCTTCGCCTGATCGGGCGTGACGACGTCCATGATGACGCCGCCCTTGAGCATCTGGGCGAGGCCCTTCTTGGTCGCCCAGGTCGAGGTTTCGACTGCCATGTCGGGGTGTGCTCCGGTGTATCGCGGGTCTGCCGGCCGTGCTGGCCTCGGGGTCGTCGCCCGTTCGAGCCGGTCGGGCCGCCTCGCGCGCTCAGGATTATCGCACGGCCTCCGAGGAAACCCGAAGGTCCGGTCCGTGCGGCGCGCCCGCTAGCGAGCGACGGTGCGGACGACCCCCGACATCAGCTTCGTCGCGCGGCGCGCGGCTCCGGGCGATAGGCGACTCAGGGCCTCGATCAACCCGAGAACATCCTCGTCCGGAAGCCCACCCAGGAGATGGACGAGCCGCAAGACCGTCTCATCACTGACCTGGCCGAGCAGACGCATGCCCCGCTCCAGCTCGCGGGGCTGCAGCTTCGGGATCAGGCCGACGGCACGATCGAACAGCCGGACGAAGGCATTGAATGCCTGGAGCCAGTCGCGCAGGGCCACGAGCTCGGCATCCATGGGGTGGGCGGCTGCGAGTTCGCCGGCCTCGGCCACCGTCCGATCGATCACGCTCACGATCGGATCGCCCTCACGGACCTTCCGCTCGGCGATGACCCGGGTGAACCATTGCCAGTGGTCGCCGACCGCGGCGAACGCCGTACCGGCAGGCCCTCGCCGGCCCACGCGACGCGGCTCGGAGACGCGCTCGACGATCCCCCACGCCTCGGCATCGGTCAGGGCCAGGCTGGCCGCCCGGTGGGACAGCCCGAGTGCCTCGCGGATCTCTCGTTCGGTCAGTGGCTCGTCGCGAACCATCAGGTAGGCGTGGACGCGTCCGATCGCCGGCGCGACACCCCAGGAGGCGCTCATCTCGCCCCACGCCGCGGCGAACCGCAGGCGGAGCTGCTCCGCTCGGGTGGTGGCGCCGTCGGGCGAGCCGTCGCGCTCGGCAGAAACGTGCGCATTGACAGTAGCGAGTTCCTGTGCCATAACTTGCTATGTCATGGTAGCACGGTCGGCAGAGCCGCCGGGCGCCGTACCCCTCGCAGGTGATCGCCATGAGAATCGTCATCGCAGGTGGCTCGGGCTTTCTCGGCCGACGCCTCACCGCCGCCTGGATCGAAGCCGGCGAACAGGTCACTGTCCTCTCCCGGTCACCGCACTCGAAGAACGACGCGATGCCGAGCGGCGCGGACGTCCGGAGCTGGAGCCCACCCACGGTCGACGAGGACCTGATCTCGACGCTGCGCGGCGCCGACGCCGTCGTCAACCTCGCCGGCGTCTCGATCGGCGGCCGACCGTGGACGCCGGGGCGGAAGCGCGTCATCCTCGGCAGTCGTCTGGCCGCGACCAACGCCATCGTCGATGCGATCGGCAGGCTGTCGCCGGCCGAACGCCCCAAGGTGCTCGTCAACGCCTCGGGCGTGGATGTCTATGGCGACCGTCCGTCGGGCGAGCTGACCGAGGGCTCCGAACCCGGCAATTCGTTCCTCGCCGGAGTCGTGGTCGCCTGGGAGGCGGCTGCGCGCCGTGCGGAGTCCTTCGGCGTACGCGTCGTCCTGGCACGGACCGCCCTGATCGTGGCCCCGGAGGCGCTCGCCTGGCGACTTGTCCTCCTTCCGTTCCGGCTCTTCATCGGCGGACCGCTGGGCACGGGACGGCAGCGCTTCACCTGGGTGCACGTCGACGATGCCGTCGGCTTGTACGATCTCGCGGTTCGTGACCTGTCGATTGCCGGACCGTTGAACATCGTGGCGCCGGAGGTCCCGACACAACGGGAGCTGGCTCGAGCGATCGGCCGTCGGCTTCGTCGGCCGAGCCTCGTGCCCGTCCCGGCGTTCGTCCTCCGACTGGCCCTCTGGGGCCAGGCCGACATGCTCCTCCACGGACGCGTCGCGCGATCCGCGAAGGCGTTGGCCCGCGGCTATCGGTTCCGTCACCCGACCGTCGAGTCGGCGCTTTCGGACGTACTGGCAT